>JBARRC010000692.1:0-7302 GCA_049644045.1 Phycisphaerae bacterium | reverse complement strand
TCGCTGGGCAGCGCGGCAATGGACAACGAGGAGTGCTGGCTGTACCAGAAATTCCTGAGGGCGGTGGGCCTGGTGTACATCGAACACCAGGCGCGGAACTGACACTCCGCCACCGTCGCCAGTTTGGCGACTTCGTTTGGCCGGGGTGCCATGACCAACCACTGGATCGACATCAAGAACAGCGATGTCATCCTCATCATGGGTTCCAACGCAGCCGAGAACCACCCCATCTCCTTCCGCTGGGTCACGGAGGCGCGCGTCAACAACAATGCCACGTTGATCAGCGTCGACCCGCGCTTCACGCGGACGTCCAGCAAAGCCGATATCTATGCCCCGCTTCGTAGCGGGACGGATATCGCCTTCCTTGGCGGGATGCTCAAGTACATCCTTGACAACGACCTGATCCACGACGAGTACGTCAAGGAGTACACCAACGCCAGCTTCCTGCTCGACCCCGGTTTCGACTTCGACACCGTGGCCGGTGTATTTACCGGCTACGACGAGGCCAGCAGCAGCTACGACAAGTCCACGTGGAGTTTCCAGACCGACGCGGACGGCGTCGTCCTAAAGTCGACCGACGGTGACGGAAACAGGACTCTCGACGATCCGAACTGCGTCTACCAGTTTCTGAAGCGTCACTATTCCCGGTACGACCTCGAGACAGTGTCCGGGATAACCGGCACACCCCAAGAAAAGTTGGAGGAGGTCTACAAAGCCTACGTGGATACCTCGTACCAGCCCGGCAAGGCCGGCACGATCATGTATGCGATGGGCTGGACGCAGCACACCGTTGGCGCCCAAAACATCCGGACGATGGCCATGATCCAGCTTCTGCTGGGGAACATCGGCGTGGCCGGCGGCGGCGTCAACGCCCTCCGCGGCGAGTCCAACGTGCAGGGTTCGACGGACCACTGCCTGCTGTACCACATCCTGCCGGGATACCTCACGAGCCCGCAGGAATCAGAGGCTACGCTCGACGAGTACATCACAATGTGGACGCCAACCACCAACGAGCCGCGCAGCGCCAACTGGTGGAGCAACTACAAGAAGTACATGGTTAGCTACCTCAGGAGCATGTATGGCAACGTGGACGCGCTGGTCGAAGACTTTGGTTACTCTTGGTTACCTAAGCGCGACGTGGGCGGTAACTATGCGTGGCAGTGCATGTTCGATGCGATGTACAGGCAGGAGGCCGGCAAGGAGATCAAAGGCTTCTTCGCCTGGGGCCAGAACCCCACCAACAGCAGCGCCAACACCAACAAGATTCGACAGGCGCTCACAAAGCTCGACTGGCTTGTGACCGTCAACATCTATCCGACCGAGACGGCCGACTTCTGGCGTGGACCCGGCATGGATCCTGCGTCCATCAACACCGAGGTGTTCGAGTTGCCCTGTGCAGCCTCGGTCGAGAAGGAAGGCAGCGTGACCAACTCCGGCCGTTGGGCCCAGTGGCGTTACAAGGCCGTCGATCCGCCGGGAGACGCGATGCCTGACTCCGAAATCATGAACGAGATCTACAAAGCGGTGAAGGCATTGTACGAGGCCGACGGCGGGGCGTACCCCGAGCCCATCCTGAACGTCAAGTGGGATTACTTCGACGGTTCGGAGACTCCGTCACGTCTGATCGCTAAAGAGATCAACGGCTACTACCTGGAGGATACCGGCAACGGTTCGACGGGCGAGCTGGTCGGCAGCTTCGCAAAACTGGAAGCCGACGGGAGGACCTCCTCGGGCAACTGGTTGTACTGCAACTCGTACGTCGACGAAGATTTCACTACGGGCAACAAGATGGCCTTTCGGACCCGATCCGATCCTGCGACGGATGTGATCGGTCTAAATGCCGGGTGGGCCTGGTGTTGGCCGGTCAACCGGCGGATCGTATACAACCGTGCCAGCGTGGACCTGTTCGGGCAGCCCTACGATCCGGATCATCCGGTGATCACGTGGGATGGCAGCGGATGGGTTGGTGACGTGCCCGACGGCGGCTGGGCGCCCATGAAGAATGCCGACGGGACCGACAACCCCGATTCCAAGCTTCCGTACATTATGGAGCCGAACGGCGTCGGGCGGGTGTTTGGTGTGAACAAGATGGTGGACGGTCCGGTGCCCGAGCACTATGAACCGCTCGAATCACCATTAACAGCCAACCCCATGGGGCACGCGCAGCGGATGAACCCGGCCGCTCTTTTGTGCACCAGTGACATGGACCTGGTGGCAGAGCCGGGTGACTCCAACTACCCCATCGTCTGTTCGACGTATCGGGTGGTCGAGCATTGGCAGACTGGCGTGATGACTCGATGGGTACCGTGGCTTAACGAGTTGCAACCTGAAATGTTCGTTGAGATGTCTGAAGATCTGGCTACGGAGAAGGGTATCAACAATGGTGAGCGGGTCACGGTTAAGAGCATCCGCGGTGAAGTGAAAGCGGTAGCCATCGTCACCAAACGCTTCAAGCCGTTCACCATCAAGAATGCCCAGGGGCAGGAAATGACCGTCCACCAGGTGGGCTTGCCCTGGTGCTTCGGATGGTATGCCCCCGAGCGGGACAACACGCGGGTGTCCAATGCGAACCTGTTGACTCCGAACGTGGGCGATCCGAACACCCGGATTCCCGAAAGTAAGGCCTTTATGGTCGACGTTGTGAAGGAGGCGTAAACCATGGCAGATGAACCGATCATTTCACCCGGCCCGTCGAGCGGGAAATCGTTTTTGATCGACACGACCAAGTGCTTTGCCTGCCGCTCGTGCCAGGTGGCTTGCAAGCAATGGAATGAGCTTCCGGAGGAGGACCCGGTTCCCACGAACCGTGGGACCTATGAGAACCCGCCGGACCTGTCTCATACGCAGTGGCTGAAGATTCAGTTCAAGGAGACGGAGCGGTCGGACGGCACGATGGCCTGGAACTTCGTGCGGAATTCCTGCCGGCACTGCGTTGACGCTCCCTGCAAGCAGGAGGCTGAAAATCCTGACTCGATCACCATTGATGCGGACTCAGGGGCCGTGCTCTTCCAGGAAGGCACGAAGAACGAATCGTACCGGAAGATCCGGTTGGCTTGCCCGTTCGATATCCCGCGCCGTGGTCCGGACGGGCGGTTGTACAAGTGCGTCATGTGCGTGGACCGCTTGGACAACGAGGGTCTTCCGGCTGGTGACAGGATTCCGGCGTGCGCCAAGGCTTGCCCGAGCGGCGCGATCACCTTCGGGGATCGCGACGAGATACTGGCAGACGCTGATGAGCGGCTGGCAGAGGTACGCGCTGACGGATTCCCGAATGCCGTGATCCTCGACCGGCACGATGTCCGCCTGCTGATTCTGCTGGCGGACCCGGCAAGCATGTATTCCCTGAGCACTCGCGATTGACCGTGGCGAGCCGCGGGCTTTAGCCCGCGCGGAGACATGTATCTCCTGAGTACTTGGGATTGACGCAGGCGATGAGCAGACCCGCTTCATCAGGTGGGCAAGATCAGCCATCCTTGAAGGCGTTGAACCGGCGGGCTGAGGCAATCCTCAAGGCCCGCCCCGCCTACAAGGAGATGGTTGATTTCTATCTGACCGTCTTCCGCCGCCAGATCGAGTGGCGGGATCGGTTGGCTGTTCATCCTGAAGAAGTGACCGCGGAACAAGCACGGGAATGCTTGCGGAAGGGCGTGGTGCTTTGTGAATGCTACGATCCGGGTATCGCGTCGGAATCGCTCCTGAATCTGTGGACTGAGATGAAGGAGATCTTCCGCCGTGGCAACGACGTTTTGCGCCGGGCCATGGACAAGATCGATGATGACGAGAAGACCGACGGCTTCGTGTCGGCGGCGTGGCTTACGGAGCAACGCCCGGACCGCGGTGAGCTGGTTGCGGATGCTGCCCGTCAAATCGGCGTCGACGAATCGGTCCTGGCCACGTTGGTGCGTGCGGTCACCTTCCCGCATTGGGAACGTGTAGCGCATCGCTGGCTGCCACCGGGCCGCCTCGACGAGTGGAGACGGTTCCGCTGCCCAACGTGCGGCGGCGTCCCGGGACTAGTGGAAAACCGCGCGGAGCGAAACGGCCGCGATGGCGATTCGCCTGTTACCCGGCGGTTGATGCACTGCCCGTTTTGCGGCTCGTGTTGGGTCGTTCCGACGCTTACGTGCCCCGCCTGCGGTTCGACGAAGGCGGGTGACGCCAGGTATTTGTTCACCCCTGACGAACCGGAGCTGCGGATCGATTTCTGCAATAGCTGTCATCACTATGTCAAGGTCGTTGACGGCGGCAAGGTGTCCGGTCCTGTTCACGTCGGGTTGGAGCTGCTCACGGCAGCTCACCTCGATGTGATTGCCCGGGACAAGAAGTTGTCGCCTTTGGAAGTTTGTGCATGATGTTTCGATTTTGGATAAGAGATTAGGGAGCTTGACCTATGGAGAATACCGTTCCTAAACGTAGAGGCACGATAGTCTCACTGAGTATCTGTTTGCTTTGCGTTGGTTTGATCTTTTTCAATGTCGCTTGTCCGACGCCGCCGCCTCCTCCGCCCGGCTGCACCTCGGACGACGATTGTCCTGCGGGCCAGGTATGCAACACCACCACCGGGCAGTGTGAACCGGCACCCGGCTGCACCTCGGACGACGATTGCGAGGAGGGGCAGTTCTGCGACACACAAACGGGTGAGTGCGTAGTGAACGAGGACCAGTACAAGAATGCACTGGACGACTTCCCGCACGACCTCGCTGCCGGCGGGCACTTCAGTCAGAATTGCTCGGCCTGCCACCACTCGGAACCGAATGCGTCAGGAAAGGGTTGCTTGGATTGCCACGATCGGGACGAGGCCCTCTTCAGCGAGGAGTTTGACACCGTCGTGCCCGTGCTGAAGGATGCCATGCATAACCCGGATCGCGGGTGTCGGTACTGCCATGATGACGAGACCGAGGACGGGCTTTGGGATTGCAGCAAGTGTCACCTGGGTAGTTGATAACTCGCGAGAGTAGAGCTTGGGCACACGAATCACCGGGAGCCGGCGTTAGCCTCAATACGGTTCACTTAAGGACCACAATGCGCCTTACGTGAGCCGTGTTGGGGCTAGGCGACATCAATCAGGCGAAGCGTATCCCCGTACCGCTCCGCCAGCGCGTGTCTTAACGCCGCATGTTCCGGTTGCGATAACCTGGCATCGGCGCGCAAGACTACGGCCGCATCGTCGCGGGCTTGTTCAAGCACATCGAAATCCACAACCAAATCGGCTACCTTGAAGGCGGGGATTCCGTGCTGCCGCGTGCCTAGTAATTCGCCCGGACCGCGCAAACGCAAGTCCTCCTCGGCGATCCGAAAGCCGTCACAAGTCTCGCAGAGGATGCTCAGCCGTACCATAGACGGCTCAGAAACCGATTCAGCGAACAGAAGACAGTACGACTTCTTTGACCCTCGTCCAATCCGGCCACGAAGCTGGTGCAACTGGCTAAGGCCATATCGCTCGGCATGTTGTATCACCATCATCGTCGCATTGGGCACGTCGACGCCGACCTCGATCACCGTAGTCGATACGAGCACGTGGGTGTCACCGGTGCGGAACCGCTCCATTACGTGGGCCTTCTCGGCCGGCTTCATCCGACCGTGCAGAAGGCCGACACGATAGCCGCCCAGGACCGAGCGCGCCAGACGATCGACCTCGACCGTGGCCGCTTTGAGGGGTAATGCCTCGGACTCCTCGACGAGCGGATAGACAATGTAGGCCTGCTCGCTTTGGTCCAGCCGCGACCGTACGAACGCCCAGGCGTCATCGGCCTTCTCCGGCGGCACCAGCTTTGTGACAACGGGCTGACGGTTTGGCAAGACGCCGTCGATGGTGGACACGTCGAGATCACCGAACACGGTCATCGCCAGCGTTCGCGGGATGGGCGTGGCTGTCAGCACGAGCGCGTGCGGTGCGCGACCCTTCGCGCGAAGCGTCGCCCGCTGCGCGACGCCGAACTTGTGCTGCTCGTCGATGATGACGAGGCCCAGATCGCGAAAACGTACGTCCTGCTCCAACAGGGCATGCGTGCCGATCACCAGGTCAAATTCACCGGCCTCAAGCGCTCGCAACAACGCCGTCCGCTTCGCCCGCGGTGTTGAACCAACCAAGTACCCAATGCGTACGCGGCTGCCTTCCAGATAGTGGTTGATCTTGGCGTGGTGCTGGGCGGCCAGGACCTCGGTCGGCGCGATCAGCGCCACCTGCCGCCGATTGGCCACCGTCGTGAGCGCCGCATACACCGCCACGGCCGTCTTGCCCGCGCCCACGTCGGCCTGGAGCAACCGGTTCATGGGCTGCGAACGGGCCACATCCGCGCGAATCTCAGCCACCGCCCGATCCTGCCCGGCGGTAAGCGCAAACGGGAACCGGCGGCGGATGCGGCGGTCAATCTCGTCGGTGGTCACGATGGGCTGTGCCTTCGGGCCGGCTGCCAACCGTCGCCGACTCATCTGCACCGCGAGCTGGCAGAGCAGAAACTCGTCATACGCCAACCGCCGCCGTGCCACCTCCACGTCATCCAACGACGTCGGCTTGTGGTAGCGGAGGATCGCGGTCCGGCGCGGTGGCAGGCCGCGACGTGTGCGGATCGTCTCGGGGAGAAAATCGACGACCGCGTGCGCGGCCTCATCCAACACCCGGCTGATGACCTTGGCGATTTGCTTGCCCGGCAGGGCGGCCGTACCGGGGTAGACCGGGTTGTAGCGATCCTGATCATCTGCGAACGGATCGGCGTCATCGTCGATCAGGGTCAGTTGTGGATTCGTAAACGAAGCCAACTCGCCGTAGACATCGACCTTACCGGTGAGTCGAACAATCCGGCCGGTGTGCAGACTGTCGATCAAAAACGGGGAATTGAACCAGCGCACCCGACATCGGCCGGTGCCGTCAACCACCTCAACCGTCACGCTTTGCCCACGAGACCCACCACGCGTGCGGACGCGCTGGAGCTCGCCCACGATGGTTGCCACAACGCCGAGCTCAAGGGAGCCGATCGGCAGCGATTTCGGTCTTAGCTCATGCCGGAAGGGGAAGTGCTCGATCAGGTCACCGATCGTGCGAACACCCAGACCGGCAAAGTCCCGAGCACGAACGGGGCCGACACCCCGAATGAACCGCACGTCGGTATCGAGGATAGTCTGCGTGGCCACAGTGCGTGCTCAGTTCCGCGTCATCCTGAGCGAAACGAAGGATCTCGACCGCTTGTGGGACCGACTTTCCAGTCGGTCGTTGTTCGATCGTCAGGGCCATTTGACAGGCTGGAAAGCCTGTCCCACAGCGCGAAGCATCTCGCTGGATGATTGCTGACGGCCCCTTACGGA
>JBARRC010000691.1:0-2544 GCA_049644045.1 Phycisphaerae bacterium | reverse complement strand
CACGGTCATCCTTGGTCAGGACATCCCGCTTCTTGCCGTTGACGTCGGCGGTCTTGAAGAAGCGCTTGCCGCGCAGGTGGGGGTACTTCGCACCCCAATCGAAATCCCGGATGGTTTCGATCTCCTCCTTTTCGAGCATGATAAACCAGGGTCTGTTGCAGCAGCCGCCGCAGGAATGGCACGCATATCTCAGTTCCGAATCGATCACCTGATGACGCATGGAAGCTACCCCCTTTTGCTTGATGGTCTGGTGAGCACGCTGTAACGCTGTGCCGAGAATCCTTTCTCGGTACCTGCCGGAGAACCGAGAAGGGATTCTCGGTCCAGCGACTATCGTAACGATCGCCCCCTATTCGTCGGCTCGTCGTGCTTGCCGCTGAACATGCCGGATGAAAAAAGGTGTCAGGATGATTTTTTCGAGACTACAAGACGCGTTGCGGCGCCTGAGTGGACAACCGCGCCATTTAGATCTGCAAAGGCAATGAAGAAAAAATCATCCTGACACCTTTTTTTGATACTTCACCCGGCCAGGTAGGCCTCCATGCGATGCTGGTAACGCTTGCGGTCACGCCACCGCTCGTACGAAGCTTTCAGGTACCCGCTCATTCCACCAAGAATGATGCCCCAGTGGATCACGATGCACAGCGGGTAGGCCCGCCAGGTTCCCAGCTTGGCGGCCACACGCTGGGATATGCGATGGAAGCTGTATACGTAGAAGTAAACCATCGCACCCAGCAGCAATACCCAGACGGGAGGAAACCAGATAGCCGCCAAGAGCAAGATCAAGCATACGGCAAGGTTGCGGAAGTTATAGAGGATGCCGTCAGCGTCGAGCTGCGTATGCCCCCGCCAGGTTGCGTAGAAGCGAAACTGCCGGTAAATGCCCGCAAGCGTCGAACGCGGTCGCCAGTATACGACGGCGTCACGGGCAAAACGCCGGTTGATGTTCATACGCCTCAGTTTCAAGTTGAAAAGCGTATCGTCGATCTCGATCCAATCGGGGAATCGGCCGGCGCGCTCCCACAGCTTCTTCGTAAATGCCATGGAGCGACACGATGGGTTGAAGCTCTCCGACTCGACGGGGTCGAGCGCGCCGCGCATCGTAGCCGTGCCGACGACGGCCTCCGTCAGGGTATGGGGATCGATCTTGTAGAAACCGGCGACGAATTCGGTTTCCGAGTCTTGTTCAAAGAGACGGACCATATTCTCCACCCAGCGAGGGTCGAGCCGGCAGCCGCTGTCGGTGTTAAGAATGATCTCGCCGGTGGCGGCCTCAATGCCGGTGTTGCGGCCCTCCCCGATGTTCGCGCCGGGCCTGATGATCAGGCGGATTCTTTCGTCGCGTCGCATGGCTTGTCGAACCACCTCAGGCGTGCTGTCGGTCGAGCCGCCGTCGACCACAATGACTTCGTCTGGCACACGCGTCTGGCTGGAAAGCGACTCCAGCAAAGTGGCGCACCCCTCAGCCGCATTGAGGACGGTTGTCACTAACGAAACACGCCGGTGTTTCGTGTCTGGTTGATGGGGCTCCGCGTTCATGGTGTGTTTTGGATGGCCGGGGTCGATGAACCGTATTCTCTGCGATCTCTGCGGTCTCCGCGGTGAATGACCCTGGCTATGCTGACACCTCGGCGGCAGTTCTGGCAGGCGTCTCCACTGCACTTTCGAGGCGCTCTCTCCAGTAATGGAACGTGTCTCTTAGCGTATCGATGAGCGGGATGGTCTGAGTCCAGCCGGTCGTCTGTTGCAGGCGGCGCGGGTCGCCGAACACGGTCGACGGTTGGCCTCCGGCCGTTTTTGCCTGGTCCGACACCATGCGAAATCCGTGACCACAGATTTCCTGCATGAGATTTACGACAGTCTGCAATGATACCGGCTTTCCGGAGCAGACATTGTAGACCTCGCCGACCTGGCCACGCAGAAGGAGACTCACATAGGCGCGAGCAACGTCGCGGACGTCGGTGAAGTCGCGTACCACATCGAGATTGCCCACACGCACTTCTCGAGAGTCCAGCCCCAGCACGGCCTGGGTGATCTGATGCGTCAGCGTCGCGACGAAATAGTGGGGGCTTTGTCTCGGTCCGCAGTGGTTAAAGGCCCGGGCTGTGATGATTTCCAGACCGTGCTGTTTGCCATAAACCTTGGCGATCATCTCGCCGGTGGCCCGAGTGCTGCCGTAGACGTCATAGGGCTGAACGGTGAAGTCCTCATGGAAACCGGTCGAGCCTGGGGGAGCATGCCCATAGACGTGCGAGGAACTTATCAGCAGAAGTCGGCAGGAACGCCCGGCCTGGCGGACGGCTTCGAGTACGTTGAGCCAGCCGCGAACATTCGTGTCGTAGGCGGCCCGTGGATCGGTGTTCGCTTGGACGGGGACACTCATGGCCGCCAGATGGACAATCCCGTCAGGCTTTGCCGTGGCGACGACCTCGTCCACCGCGCGAGCGTCGCGCACATCGCAATGGAGCCACTCGTCAATCCGAAGGCGCAGGTTGCGGGGGCGCGGCGTCCGGTAATAGGTGCCCACGGCGCGAATACCTCCAG
>JBARRC010000690.1:0-1578 GCA_049644045.1 Phycisphaerae bacterium | reverse complement strand
GTAGAAGGGAGGGATAGCGCACACCTTGGTGATCCGTTCGGCACGCTTGTCAAGCGCCTGCTGGGCGAGATGTTCGATCTCCGCCGTGTCTTTCCGCGGGTCGTCGGTAAGAATCACGGTAACCGTTCACAGAATTCTTCTTAATAATCGGAATAATCGGTTGCGCCAGCCTTGGTGAGTTGTTACACACTGGGGGATGGATGAAAAGGATGTCATCATCGCCCAACTGACCGCTCAGGTGCAGGCCTTGACTGAGCGAGTAAGACAGCTGGAGACCGAGAACGCTCGGCTGAAGAAGAACTCCTCCGACTCCTCCAAGCCGCCCAGCAGTGATATCGTCAAACCCACGCCGGTCAAGACACGCCGCCGGCGCAAACGCAAGCGCGGCGGGCAACCGGGCCATCGCAAGCACGTGCGTCCGGCCTTCGCGCCCGAGCAGATCGACGAAGTGATCGAGTACGAATTGGCCGACACGAGCGGCCTGCGGCCGCTGAACGACTGGCGGGTGATTCAGCAGATCGAGTTGGTGGATTGTCCGTTCGTGATCACCGAGCACCGCGCCCGGCGGTATCGTTGCCGGCGGACGGGGAAGATCGTCACGGCGTCTTTGCCGCCGGACGTGGTGCGGGCGGGTTTGCTGGGGCCACGGCTGTCGTCGTTGGCGGCGTATCAGAAGGGCGCGTGCCACATGTCGTACCGTACGATCCAGACGTTCTTGCGGGACGTGTTGGGCGTGTCGGTCAGCACAGGCCAGTTGGCCAAGGTGGTGCAGAAGGCCAGCCGTGCGGTGAGCGGGGCGTATCAAGAATTGGCCGCGGCGTTGCCCGAGGAGCCTCGCGTAGGCGCCGACGAGACCGGTCACAAGGATAACGGGCGGGGCCTTTGGACGTGGTGCTTTCGGCCGGGCGAATTCACGCTGTTCAAGATTGCCGCCTCTCGCGGCTCGGACGTCTTGAAGGCGGTGTTGGGCGAGACCTTCGACGGCGTGGTGGGCTGCGACTACTTCTCGGCGTACCGCAAGTACATGGCGGACGCGGGAGCCACCGTGCAGTTTTGTCTGGCGCATCTGATTCGAGAGGTGCGGTTCTTGGCCCAGCATACCGACCGGGTGCTGGCCCGTTGGGGCGGCAAGTTGTTGGAGCACTTGCGTCGGCTGTTTCACACACTCCATCGGAGGGCGAAGATGACGGCCGAAGGCTTCACGCGGACGATGGAGCGGATTCGGCGCGAGTTTTTGCGTCAGGTGCGTCGGCCGCCGGATCGTGGGGAAGCCTGGACGTTGGCCAGTCGATTCGACAAGCACGGGGACTGCTATTTCACGTTCCTGACCACGCCGGGCGTAGAGCCGACGAACAACTTGACCGAGCAGGCGATTCGATTTGTGGTGATCGACCGCAAGATCACGCAAGGCACGCGCGGCGACCGTGGGCAGCGTTGGTGTGAACGGATCTGGACCGTCTTGGCCACCTGCGCCCAACAAGGCCGCTCGACCTTTGAATTCCTGGTCGGAAGCATCACGGCTCACTGGTCGGATCATCCTACCCCTTCACTCCTGCCAGCAAATCTGTGAACGGTTAC
>JBARRC010000689.1:0-2410 GCA_049644045.1 Phycisphaerae bacterium | reverse complement strand
GCGCGATCCTGCAATAGAATCGTACTTGACATTGACGGCATGGCCTCACGCTTGGCGGAACGAGGTCGTCATGAATGTCAAGGATCAGCCCGTGTGGTGGCTCGATCCCCGAGCTGTCGCACACTTGCGCATGGTCATATTAGGTAACTCGGAAATGCCGGGTTGGAACGACGGTATGCGGCTTGGGAAGCAACGGAAAGATCGTTGATACTTGGTTGATACTTGGTGGAACTTTGGGAGGGTGAGTTATGTCACGCACTTTGGTTGTTTATCTGGGTGTTTTTGTTGGAATGACCGTGGGAATTGTCCCGGGAAGAGCCGATGCTCAGGGCGATCCAATCGAGGTCGATTTCACAAATCTGGGGACCTTCAGCACGGACCAGCTTAACGTTGGAGAAGTAACCGTTACCGCGGATGACGGGATGTTTCCGGCCGACGTCCACGTGCTGAACTTGAACGGTTTGGGAGTTGTGGGCGGAGTCAGTGACAACGCGGTCGACACTTACGAGACTCTGGTTTTCGATTTGGGGGGCTGCGCTACCGAGGTCACGTATTTCGTCCCAATAGCGGGGAACCTCGACGGCGACGCGACGGTTGGCGACTCATTCGTGCAGGCTTTCGTCTCGGAGGGAGGATACCTGGGGAAGGTTCCGGTCAACGATGGCGGTGAGCATGATGTCTCAGCTTTATTCGGAGGCCGGGTCATTTCGGGTTTCGCCGTGCAGGCCGACGTGGACTACCTGCGGATCGGCAGTCTGAGCTACGTGCCTGCGGCTTGTCCGACTCGCGTCGATTTCACAAATCTGGGGACCTTCAGTACGGACCAACTTAACGTTGGAGAAGTGAGTGTTACCGCAGATGACGGGGTCTCACCGGCCCTCGTCTACGTGCTGAACATGAACGGTTTGGGAGTTGTGGGCGGAATCGCTGACCAGGTGGTCGACACTCACGAGGCTCTGCTTTTCGACATGGGGGGCAGCGTTACCGGACTCAGTTACTTTGTCGGCTCCGCGGGGAACCTCGACGGCGACGCGACGGTTGGCGACTCATTCGTGGAGGCCTTCGACTCGGAGGGAGCATCACTGGGGACCGTTCCGGTCAACGGAGGCGGTGATCTTTATGTCTCAGGCTTATTCGGAGGCCAGGTCATTTCGGGTTTCCTCGTGCGGGCCGACGTGGACAGCCTGCGGATCAACCAGGTGGCCTACATACGGGTTTGCGAGGCTCCCGATCCGCCGCTCGTAGAGCCCACCGTGGCGGACATCGGCAACGGCACCAGGAACCGGTACCTGGCGTTCAACGGCGGTCTTGTGGGCGGCGAGCCCCATGCAGACCCGATGGCGATCCGGGTCACGTTTACGGACATTCCGGGTTCCGATTGTGACGGTCAGCACATGTGGGTCACCGGCCCGCAGGACGTGAGCGAGAAGGCCGCCAGTACGGGCTCCGACCCGCCGGACTTCGTGAAGGCCACGCTGCGATGCGATCCTCCTGATTTCCAGGACTGGAGCATCTACGAAGACCTCTACGTGTATCACGAGTACATCGTTCCGGGCGCTACGTTCGAGATCCAGTTGGTTCCGATGGGCTGCGAAGGGTCGGAGGATGCTTACTCGGATCCGCTGACGATCGGTTCGAGCATGTGGGGCGATGCGGTCGGGGAGTACAACGAAGGCGCCTGCTGTACCAGGCACGAGTATGAGGATTGCTGGACCGCGCCCAACGGCGTCGCCAACTTCGACGACATTTCGTCGCTCGTCGACAAGTTCAGGAATCTTGCGGCTGCGCCGCAGAAGTCGCGGGCGGATATCGCCGGTGATCCGCCGCTCGGCATTCCGGACCAGCTCGTCAACTTCGTCGACATCTCGTATGACGTTGATGCGTTCCGTGGTCTGCCGTATCCGTTCCCGTATCCGCCGGATGTGCTCTGTCCGTAGAGCGACGAAGTGCGCGATAGAAATGAAGCCAGGTAGGGCAGGTCGTTGACCTGCCTTTACCATCTTCGGGGCAGGTGAACGTCATTGCCCTGTGAAGGTGACAGTGAAGGCAGGTGCATCAAAATCGGGGGAAAATCGGGGGACACCATACGAATGGCACTGCCGTTGGCAACTTCCGTCTTGGCAGGCGCTTACGTTTTTTGGAGCGCCGTAATCGGGGGACACCATACCTATTTTCTTGACGCAACGTCTGCCCTGGTGTATCGTTCGCCCATGCCTCGAATCGCACGGGTGGTAGCTGCCGGTCTTCCGCATCACGTTACACAGTGGGGCAACCGCAGGCAGCGAACGTTCTTCTGCAACGAGGATTACGAGGCCTACCTGGAGCTGATGGCTGACTGGTGTTCGCGTTGCGGCGTGGAGGTGTGGGCCTACTGCCTGATGCCGAACCATGTGCATCTGATCGTGGTGCC
>JBARRC010000688.1:0-2731 GCA_049644045.1 Phycisphaerae bacterium | reverse complement strand
GGTCACCACTACTCTTATACTTACGCCTTGCTCGAGGCGGGGCGGTGTGCGGCTGCGCGGGCCGGCTATGAAGGCGACCACCACGACGAGCACGTCGCCGCCGCTAAGCGTTACCTCGCCGAGGCCGAGTCCCGTGCGGATTACGCTGGATACCGCCTAATCCACGCCGACATCCACGTTACCCGGGCACAGCTCGCCAAGCTCGCCGGCGATACGCAGGCCATGCACGAGCATTGCAAAGAGGCCATCGCCATCTGCAACGACCCCACCTGCGACTACGCCTGGGCGAAACAGGACGCACAGGGGCTGATTGCGGATTGTGGATTGCGGATTGCTGATTGCTGATTGCCCAGAAACGCAGATGCCACCGCTCGAGCGTCTTTTTGCAAGAAAGTACTCGAAATGCCTCGCTTTTCGTGTATAAGAGAAAGGTGTCAATAGACTGACCCTCATACGCAAGGAGGTGTTTCGAGTGAGTAGTTGTAGAGCATAAAGGAAGGCTGAACGCAAGCGGAGACCGGCCAATCGCAAACGCCGGATTCAGTACCGACTCCGGGGCATCAACGGGGTGCCTCAGGACGACCCGATGTTTACAGCCGGCAACATTGATTAGGGCTATGATAGACCTGCCATCCCCTGCACTGATTGGTGTGATCCACCTGCCGGCGCTGCCCGGCAGCCCCACCCAGCTCCTATCCATGGATGAAATCAGTGATAGGGCTGCCAAGGACGCCCGGACACTGAAGGAAGCGGGCTTCGACGCGGTGATTGTCGAGAACTACGGCGACCTCCCCTTCCCACCGACAACGTTGCCGCCGGCGAGCGTGGCTGCGATGGCTGTGGTCGCCAATCAGGTTCGGCAGGCGGCGGGGATGCCGATTGGTATCAATGCACTTCGTAATGATGCCCTGGCTGCGTTGGGTATCGCGGTGGCCGCCGGGGCATCGTTCATTCGCGTGAATGTCCACACCGGCGTCAGCGCGACCGATCAGGGATTGCTCGAGGGCCGGGCGGATGAAACGCTGCGCTATCGAAAGCAGCTAGCCGCGCGCATTGCGATCCTTGCGGACGTGCACGTCAAGCACGCGACGCCGATCAGTGAGCCGGACATCGCCCGGGCCGCGAAGGACATCGCCTATCGCGGACTTGCCGACGGCTTGATCGTCACCGGCCCGGCCACCGGCGAGGAAGTCGACTTGGACGACCTACGCCGCGTCTGCGAGGCCGTTCCTGACCGGCGTGTGTTCGTCGGGAGCGGCGCCATGGCCGAGATGGTGGAATCCCTCCTGACTATCGCATCCGGCGTTATCGTCGGGTCACGGATCAAGGCAGGGGGCGACCCCGCCAACCCGGTCGACCAGACCCTCGCGCGGGCTTTCGCTCGCGCCGCCGGACGGGGATAGGCCGCATGAACCGCCCTGGAATCCATCTGATCGCACCGGCCGGCTCGTGCCGACCCTTTTTCCCGACCATCGGCGCCGAATCGGCAGCCGAACTGATCGCCATCGTGCAGGAGGCCGTCGGCTCTAAGTATCACGTAACGGGAAGTGAGGCTCTGATCGAAGCCGGTGAGGACGAACGCAACGGCGGGCGCACCGACGATCGCCAACGCGCCGAGGACATCGAACAGGCGCTGGCGGATGATGCGGTCGCAGCAGTGGTCGGGCTCCGCGGGGGCGCGTGGTTCACTCGGATTCTGCCGCTCATTGACTTCGCCAACCTCGATCGCCGAACCCGATCCGTTGCGGTGTTCGGCTTCAGCGAACTCACGACGCTCGTCAACATCGTGGGTGCGTCGGCCCGTGGATTGGGCGTCTACGACATGGGGCCGGCGCTTTTGACCTACGGCTTGAAGCGGTTCGCCGCGATGCGTGACGAGGCGGATTGCTCAACGACATCCCCGCCGGGCGATTGGATGCTCGAACGATTGCGACCCGAGTTTGACGCCTTTTTCCGTGATGTGGTCGCGATGATCGAGGGCCGCGGTACGGATCGGCCAATCACCGCCCGGATCGTACGCGGCCAGATGCCGGATCAGTGTGAAACAACGTTTGTCGGCGGTAACCTCACGGTGCTCTCAGCGCTGATCGGTTCCCCGTACGAGGCCTGCGTGAACCCGGCCGGCCGCTGGCTTGTTCTCGAAGACTTCAACGACAAACTTGAACGTGTCGATCGTTTCCTGGCCCATCTGACGCTGGCGGGCTACTGGGAAGCGTGTGAGGGGGTGCTGCTCGGCGATTTCCACAAGGGGTGCGAAGACCTGAGCCTGGCTGTCCTGCGGCTCCTTGATTGCCACATCCCCCCGTCCCAAGCGATTCCGATCCTGATAACCGAGCAGATCGGGCACATCTGGCCGATGTCGCCGCTTCCACTGCACGTGGGCGTAACGATCGAACGTTCGGACGACCAAAGCTTCACGATCCATTGTCCCGCTCCCGCGTTGCGCACGGTGTGACGGAGCTGGCTTCCAGGATGCTGCCCCGGGTTGTTCGTTCATGGCAGCGAAGCGTCCGACGCGTCTTGATGCATAACCTGGGTTATGTCCCGGTCTTTAGAATTCTCCTCAGGGCGTTGCTGATCCGCGACAGGGCCTCAGCCAGGTCGGCGTTCAAGGCGGCGTGAATCGCGTCCTGGAGGCAACTCAGTGATCGTCGGTCCGTACGGCACCTGTAAGATCCAAGCCTGCGTTCACGGGCGCCGGCGGTGTCTCGCCGCGCTCCCATTCGATGGT
>JBARRC010000687.1:0-2673 GCA_049644045.1 Phycisphaerae bacterium | reverse complement strand
GCCAAGCAAGCCGGCGAATCGCGCGGAGTCCAGAGCGACATTGCCGAGATCAACGTCCTGGCAGAACGGCGTGCCGGTGAGTTGCCGCGGGAAATGGAAAAGCATAAGGACGGTGGTGAGCAGCGTTGCGACTTGTCGATCACCTCTCGCACAGCCCAAACACCCACGAGAAACGCCGCCTGCTCCGCGTCCTCGCGCAAGCCCTTACCGGATGTCACCATCCACATCCGGTCGCCGGGCTGCACCTCGGCGATGCACCTCGCACTGCTGTGCCAGTAGAACGTACGCTCCTCCGCGAACTGGTACGCCCAGTTGGCCGCGTAATCCCGCCAGTAGATCAGTAAATCCGCCATATCTGCTTGGACTCAGACCGATTACGGCCTCGCTTGAAGCCTCCGGGGGGAAGAAAACCTGAACTGCTTGCTCCCCAACGACGAAAAGTTGTATAATTCCTTTGACAGATCAGCACCTGGCGCTGCATGTCAGCGACCAGTTATTAGCCCCTGGCGGTTGCACGCAACCGCCAGTTTCTTTATGGTTACCCTCCATGGATCGAGTCTGCATCTTCATCGACGGCAGCAACTTCTACCACGCCCTCAAGGGAGCCAACCTTCCCGTCCGCGTCGATCTCGGCAAGCTCGGCGTGAAACTGACCGGAACGGATCGGAAGCACGCCCATACCTACTACTACAACACACCACTCATCATCCGACCCCGCCGCGATGACCCGTAGTACGACGTCAAGGATCATCGCTGTCGCTCTCAGCAACGCTTCTTCAGCCCTCGCAGCAGAATTCCCGCAGCCCAAAGACGACCACGGGTTTACTGAATGTTTACGAAGGCGAAGCGTTCGAGGTCTCGTAAGTCGGGGTGAAATAAGCGTTTACGTGCGTGAGGGGCGTGAAACGCGACTACGCCGCACAGGACTCGAACCTGTAACCTTCGGTTCCGTAGACCGATGCCCGGAATCCGTAACTGACGGTGACACAACGACTTACGATAGCGACGATCTTATCCTTACCGATCTGCTTACCGCTTTGGAGCAAGAATCGCCCGATCTGGCGGCTGTTGTGAGGGCCTGGCCGAAGCTACCGGAAGCGGTACGGACAGGCATCGCGTCGATGGTCAACACTCTGGTCGACGGAGAAGGTGGGGGACGTGTGCGGTGAACCCTGGCGACAGTGGCGACGGTGACGAAACCCCCGCTGACGTAGCCGCAAGTAAGGGTATTGTCACCAACAACCCGTCTAACGTGGACCGAAACCGGGCGCTGGCGTACCTGCAAGCATCATATTAGGTGAGAGGTACGGGGGGGCTTGCATCGGTAGCAGGTGACACCGCAAAACCGTTATGCCAGTCACGTTTTTTTGCGGACAAAACAAAGAATTATCTGTCAGAACTGACGGATGCGCCACTATGCACGAAGATGACATACCCCAGAGGTATCGAAGACTGTACCGGAGGGCGATGGCCGGGCGGAGCCTCAAAGCGGCCATCCGCGCCCACTGCCTGATGTGTGTCGGCTGGCAAGAACGGGAGGTTCGCCTGTGCACGGCACCGAGTTGCCCGTTGTACCCTTACCGGCTCTCTGCCAAGCAGAAAAGAGCCGATCAAGGGCGCAATAAACGTGCCCTCGGCGAAGCCCCAGCCGTCCACACGGGTGAGCTGGTCCCTGCCATAGGGGGGAACGCGGTCTGAGGCCATAAGGCGCGGTTTGTGCACCCATTCAAAGCGGTTGCTTCCTTGCTCCAGCGCGGTGGAGATTCTCCGGTCAGCGAGGGCTACTGACTCGGTTCCGCAGGGCTGAGTGGGTGGTGACAGATCGGCTGGATGTTTGCCGCAGAACTCATCGCGGCTGACACAGCCGAATATCTTGAGTGTGGAAGCATTGCAATCCAAGAAGCCCGCTTCGTCTAAGAGAATCACGGCGTCGCTCGTTGAGTCGTACAGCGTTCTGAACTTGCTCTCAGATCCCCTGAGCGCCTCCTCCGCCTCCTTGCGATCACTGATGTCGGTCACGACATCCGCGAGACAAAGCGGCTTCCCCTTTTCGTCGCGGATGAGGAAGAGGTTTTCAAGAGTCGGAAACACTTGGCCTTTCGTCGAGAGCATCGAGAGTTCGCCCTTCCACTGCCCCTCTTCAAGGACACTGGGGATTGTCTCCTCGCTGACCCTTCGTCTCACCTCTTCGGGATAGAGTGAATCGAGTGTCTTGCCGAGAATCTCCCCCGACTTCTCCGCACGGAGCATCCGGCATAGCGCCGGATTGAAATAGGTTATGCGACGATTGAGGTCGGCCATAGCCAGCCCGTGGCCGGATTCCTCTGCGAATCGCTGGAAAAGCCCAAGGCGTCGTAGCAAGGGGTCAGTGACGCGAAGCGTCAGCCCCGCGCCGACAATGACAAGTAAGAGCGTTGCACCTGCGGCTATCGCCCCTGCCTTCACGAACGGGCCGCGCAGCTCAGCGGCGTCCATCTTGGCTACCACGCCAAGGCCCAACGCCTCGACAGGTTCGTATGCGGCAAGCACTGTTTCGCCCCGGTACCCATACATACCCCCCCCCCCCGGGCCCCAATGCTGTTGGCTTAGGCGGCGTTCATTTTCATTTTCTCCGATCTTCCAGGAATCCACTTGTTAATGCTCCGCCTGGTAACTCGTGGCTGCGACGGCCGG
>JBARRC010000686.1:0-2535 GCA_049644045.1 Phycisphaerae bacterium | reverse complement strand
ATACCCTGGGGCTCGTCTGCGCGTCAAATGCGTACGCGGCTGGCCGGCGGGCCGATCACGCTCGATCCGATCTTCAGCGGCTTGGCCCTGGGCGTTCATCTTCGGTCTGTTTGTGTCGACCGTCGTCAAAAAGCCCCGATATGTCAACGAGGATGACTGCACCGGTTGCCGCCTGTGCGAGTACGCCTGCTCGGTGGAACTCCCGCACGAGTTCGAAGGCAACTTGGGCATGCGCAAGGCCATCTATGTTCCCTTTTCCAGCGTCATTCCTCAGGTTGCACTGCTCGATATGGATAACTGTGTCCTCTGCGGCCGTTGTGAAACGGCCTGCCCGACTGGAGCCGTGGACTACCTCCAGGAACCGGAAGAGATCGTCGTGACGGCAGGGACGATCATCCTGGCTACCGGATACGAGATGACGATGGAACCGAGCAGTTTGTTTCGCTAGAATGCTCTTAAACGTTCGGTGGCTGGGAAATGTCGGCTCAAAAGTCCGGCAAATGGGAAATCCAGGGGCAAAGGTCCGGCAAATGAGAAACGTCGAGTTTAAGGCATACGTGTCACGACTGTCGTCAAGACAGAAGGCCTGGTCCGCCGCCGCCGTGGGGGGTGCGGTCCTGATTGTCGCTTTCGGGATGTTTTACGAACCCGACCGGGAACGTCTGACTGAGCATGAATTCGCGCCGGAGATGAGCATCAAGCAGATCGCGCCGAAACTGGGCGTGACCGGACAGGCTCTGGCACGCGAGTTGGGCCTGCCCCTCGATGTGCCCAAGAAGAAACCACTCGGGCAGCTCGGCGTATCGCAGGGACAGCTCGACCATGCGACTGCCCACCTACTGTCTCACCGTCCAACGATGTTGAAGTACTACGTCTTTGTTGCCTTGGTGCTGTTCGGTTTGGTCTTCTTGACCCGGCTCGGACGACCTGACGGTGCGGATGTCTCCCAACGCAGAGTATGCTATCCCCGGGCGCCGTACCTCCTTACCCTCGTCGTTGCAGTGGCTGTCTGCGGGTTCGTTCTCGGCAAGTCTCCCAACCCGATGGAGGGCTGCGTCAAGCTCTTCAAGGCCCTCGTGGGTCTATATCCGTCTGTGGCGGCGAAGGCGGGCGTCTTCGTTTTCTTCATCGCTCTGGCAATCATCGGCAACAAGCTTATCTGTGGTTGGGCGTGCCCTTTCGGCGCAATGCAGGAGCTGATCTACAGCCTTCCCATCCTTCGCGATTGGAAGCGATGGAAACTCCCGTTCTGGCTGAGCAACTCGATTCGGGGCGCTTTGCTTATCGTAATGTTCCTGCTTCTCTTTGGCATTGTCGGTGGCAGGAAGGGGTTCGTTGTCTACCACGCTCTCAATCCATTCAACCTTTTTAATCTCGATTTCGACGAGTGGCTGGTTCCGGTCACGATCATTGTTTCGCTTGTTTTGTCGCTCTTCGTGTATCGGCCGTTCTGTTATCTGATCTGCCCGTTCGGCTTTTTCTCATGGCTTGCGGAGCGATTGAGCCTGACGCGTGTGCGAATCGATCTTGCAAAGTGCACGAAGTGCGGGGCATGCATCAGAGCATGTCCTTCGGGTGCAGCCAAGGGCATGGTGGAAGGAAGGCTGTTCATCGCGGACTGCACCAGTTGCGCCCGGTGTCTGAATGTCTGCCCGGACGATCTGATCCGATACGGTTCCGCGTTCTCCGTTGAAGGGGAAAAGGTGTCAGGATGATTTTCCTGACAGTTGCCTGCGGTTGGACATCACCCTTCGCCCGCCCTCGAAAGGACATCCAAAAAGCATCCGACACCTTTTCTTGCCCCTACTTATGCGTGCTCCAGTATCGCACCGCATTTTGGAACACCGTCAGGCCGTCCGGCGGACCTTCGGGTGTGCGGCGGGTCCAGTGGGGGTGGTGGGTATGCTCGAAATGGCGGTCGGGGTGGGGCATTAAACCGAAGATGCGACCGGTGGGATCGCACAAGCCGGCGATGCCGGCCACGCTGCCGTTGGGATTGGCTGGATAGGTGTCATGGCGGTCTTCAGTGTCGACGTAGCGGACCGCGATCTGGCCGTGCTCCTTGAGTCGTATCGTTATGTTTTCGCTTGCTGTTACGACCTTGCCCTCTGCGTGCTCGACGGGCAATTCGAGATAGAGACGGTTCATATCGCGAGCCGAGGGCTTCAGCCCGCGCGGACGTCCGCTCGCGATTTGACGTTCTTGGCCGATTGAATCTCCGCGCGGGCTAAAGCCCGCGGCTCGCTCTGGATCTCCGCGCGGGCTAAAGCCCGCGGCTCGCTCTGGATCACCGCGCGGGCTAAAGCCCGCGGCTCGCCACTCCTTTCTGTCGACCGGCGTAAGAAACGGGCAGCGGTCGGTGCAGACCTCGAGTCTCACCCAACGGGCCTCGAACCTGGCGGAGTCGTTATAGGTGACGGTCACGTGTCCACGGCCCACCTCGCCGCCGGGGAGGAAACCGGTTTTGACGAGCACCTGAAACCCGTTGCAGATGCCGAGCAACCCGCCACCGCGATCGACGAGCCTGTGTAGCGG
>JBARRC010000685.1:0-9138 GCA_049644045.1 Phycisphaerae bacterium | reverse complement strand
CATAGGGGCAAGTGAGAATAGCCCAGCGATTCATCGCTGGGATGACGTTGCCGGACGAGATCTCAGTCCCGTAGGGACGATTGAACCGACAAGCGGCATTCATCCGTCCCTACGGGACTGGGATCGTCCGCAAACACCACGTTCCCAGCGATAAATCGCTGGGCTACTGTCAAATGTCCCTCCGGGACAAGGTTCTGGTCCGGCTGCGCGGGCTCGGGAGATGTGGGTAATAGCAAGGCGCAAGCGCGGGGTCTTTGACCGGTCGCTCGTGCTCCCGGTTTGGATCAGCACTGCGGGATTGCGCGTGACCAATTGGATACGGAGTTTCACGATGCTCGATTGTCCGAGAAAAGCTGAGTCGACGGATGCAACAGGAATGTGCCGTGTACGCAAACCCCGATCCGGTCTGATGGCCAGAGTTACTCTGATACTGAGCGTATTGGTTGTTCCTCTTGGGACGACCTCTTGGGCCCACGAGGCTCCCCAGCCGGTCAAGATCGGCATGCTGGCGAAACGCGGCCCCGAGAGGTGCCTGGAGAAATGGGGGCCGACGGGCGAGTACCTGACGAGTCAGATCCCCGGCCACTCGTTCACGATCGTGCCGCTCGACTTTGAGGAAATCGATCCGGCCGTCGAGCGTGGCGAAGTGGATTTCATCCTGGCCAATTCCTCGTTCTACGTGGGGCTGGAAAAGCTCTACGGTGCGAACCGGATCGCGACGCTCAAGAACCGGCGCACGGCCGGGGTGTACACCGTCTTCGGCGGCGTCATCCTCCGCCGGGCCGACCGCGAGGACATACAGGACCTGGATGACCTGAAGGGTAAGACCTTCATGGCCGTGGAGGAAACGTCCTTCGGCGGCTGGCAGATGGCCTGCCGGGAACTGAAGGAACGCGGCATCGATCCGCATCACGACTTCAGCGGTTTGACCTTCGGCGGCACGCATGACGCGGTTGTCTATGCGGTGCGAGACGGCAAGGTCGATGCCGGTACGGTGCGAACCGACACACTCGAACGAATGGCGGCCGAGGGCAAGATCCGCCTGGAGGATTTCCACGCCCTGCGGCACGATCACATCGGCGAAGAGGTCTGTGAGTTCCCTTTCCTGCACTCGACCGACATGTACCCGGAATGGCCGTTCGCCAAGCTAAAGCACACATCTGACGATCTGGCACAGCAAGTGGCCGTTGCTCTGTTTGCTATGCCCCCAGACAGTCCACCGGCTCAGGCAGCCAGATGCGCCGGTTGGACGGTCCCCCACAACTATCAAGCGGTGCATGAGTGCCTCAAGGAGCTTCGCGTAAGACCCTACGAAGATTTCGGGAAGATAACCTTCAGCGCCCTGGTCAGGCAGCATTGGCCTTGGATCGTGTCGGCCACCGTCCTCTTGGCGGTCATGGCTGTGGTGCTCGCCTGGGCGCTGCGACTCTTGCGGCAGCGCAAGCGGGCGGAGGAGGCGGTGCGTGGGAGCGAGGGAAAATTCCGTTCGCTGGTCGAGACAACCAGTGACTGGGTTTGGGAAGTGGATCGTAATGGTTTCTACACCTACGCCAGTCCAAGAGTCAAGGATCTCTTGGGATACGAGCCGGAGGAGGTTATTGGTAAGACAGCATTCGATTTCATGCCCGCCGATGAGGCAGAACGAGCGGCCAGATTCTTTAAGGATAGAGCTGAGTCACGGGAACCTCTCGCAGGGTTGGAGAACACTAACCTTCACAGGGACGGGCGACACGTGGTGCTCGAGACGAATGGCGTGCCGATTCTTGACGCAGGTGGCAATCTACTGGGTTACAGGGGCATCGATCGAGACATCATCGAGCGCAAGCAGGCCGAAGCGACGCTTCGAGAGGCCAAGGAGCAGGCGGAGGGCTCCGCCAGGCGCGCGACGGAGGCCATGGCGGACATGGAGCGGATGAACGCGGTGATGATGGGCCGCGAGGAGCGTGTTCTGGAGATGAAGCAGGAGGTCAACGAGCTGCTGGCCCAGTTGGGCCAGGCTCGGAAGTACGAGCACGTGTAGGTGGCCAGCGCGACGATCCCGCCCCGGGGCGCGATGTGGCTGGCTCACGGAATGAATGAGATGACAGCACAACTCCCATCAAACCGGCCAGGCCTGGACGAGCCCGGCGCAGCGTCGAAGCCGCTTCGAGACGCCTCGGCCAAGCCCGTTCAGCGCCGCTTGCTGATTCCGCTGGCGGCCGTGTTGCTGCTGCTGGTCGGCGGGTCCGGGGCGGTCCTGCTATGCATGCAGCGAGACAACCTGGAGCGGTCCAGCCGGGAGAAACTGGCTGAGGCTTCATACAACCTGGAGGAGCGCCTGGAAGAACAAACCCGGACGTTGTCCGCTCTTGAAGATGGCCTGCTCGCCAACGCGGGCCTGACTGATGCGCTCAAGGCACAAGACCGAGACCGCCTGCTGGTGGACTATGAGCCCATCCTCACGCAGTTTCGGGCCGAGCACGGCATCACGCACCTCTACTTCCACCGCCCCGATCGGGTGAACCTACTGCGCGTGCACAAGCCGGAAAAGAACGGCGACCTCATCGACCGCTTCACCGCACGCGAGGCCGAGCGTACGGGCAAGACGGCCTCGGGCATCGAACTGGGACAACTGGGCACGTTCACGCTGCGCGTGGTGCGGCCGGTCCTCGACGGCGATGCGCTCGTCGGCTACCTGGAACTGGGCAAGGAAATCGAGGACATCCTGGCCGGGATTCACGACCGACGCGGGGTGGAGCTGGCGGTGTCCATTCACAAGAACGCCTTGAAACGGGAAAAGTGGGAAGCGGGCATGAAGATGCTCGGCCGGGAGGGTGATTGGGACCGATTCCCCAATGAGGTGCTGATCTACGTATCCCTGCCCCACTTCCCCGTCAAAGCTGAGCGTTTTGTCGGTGAAGCGGGCCATACGCACGGGGACCTGGCCGCCGGAACGGCCTTTGGCGGCAAGACATGGCGGGTCCTGGTTGCCCCGCTCACAGACGTCTCCGGCGCCGAGGTGGGCGATCTGCTCATCTTCCACGATACGTCCGAGGCCGTGGCGCACTTCAACCGACTGCTCGCCGTGGCGTCAGGGGCGGCGCTGGTTCTTCTGGCCGTGCTGATCGGATTGCTGTACAACGCGCTGCGCCGGGTTGACCGGGGCGTCCTCGCGCGGGAGGCGGACCTCGCGAGGTCGGAGAGGTTCCAACGCACGCTGACAGAGACGTCGCCTGATTTCATCTTCGTCCTGGACCGGGACATGACCATCCGGATGGTGAACCGGCTGCTGCCCGGGCACCGCGTAGAGGATGTCGTAGGACACTCCGTGCTGTCCTTAATCTCGCCCGAGTACCAGGACAGTATGCGCGAGGCGTTTGGCCAGGCGCTCGAAACACGCGAGTTGCGGAGCGTGGAGACGAGTGTGCGGCTGCCGGACGGCGAACACTTCTTCCTCAATCGCCTGAATCCGCTTCCCGACGCCGACGAGGAGCAAGCCGTTTTGCTCATCTCGACCGACATCACCGAGCGCAAGCGGGCGGAAAACGCGGTAGCCGCCCGTGCGGTCGAACTCGAGCAACGGACGGTCGAGCTGGAGAAGAGCCGCCGGGTGGCCATGGGCATGATGGAAGACGCCGAAACCGCCCGGAACGTGGCGGAGGCGGCGCGGGAGGGGCTGCGAGGAGCGAAGGACTATACCGACAACATTATTCGATCAATGATCGACATGCTGGTGGTCGTAGCGCCGGACGGCACGATTCGCACGGTCAATGAGGCAACCTGTAGCGTGTTGGGTTATCCGGAAGAGGAACTGATCGCGCAGCCCGCCAGCTTGCTGTTCTCCGAAGAAGAAGAAGAAGAAGAAGAAGAAGAAGAAGACACTGCCCAGCTTATCGTATCACAAGAAGCTCTGCCTTTCAAACGGACCGTACTCCGCAGGCTCGTGAAAGACGGTGCGATCAGCAGCATCGAGAGGACATTCTGCGCCAAGAGTGGTCATACGATTCCCGTGCTCATGTCAGGCTCCGTCATGCGCGACAATGACGGGACGATTCGGGGGATTGTCTGCGTTGCCCAGGACATCACCGAGCGCAAGCGGGCGGAGGAGGCGGTGCGGGAATCGGAAGAGCGCCACCGGGCTATCACAGAGACCGCCCAGGATGCCATTATCACAGCCAACGCCGAAGGCATTATCTGCCTGTGGAACTCGGCTGCGGAGAAGGTCTTCGGGTTCACCGCTTCGGAGGCCATTGGAAAGAACATGATGGACCTGATTGTACCACCGCAATACCACGAAGCGAAGCGGAGAGGGTTGGCCGAGTTTGCCCGAACAGGCCGCGGGCTCGCTGTCGACAACACGCTCGAGCTGACTGCATCGCGGAAGGACGGTACCGAATTCCCGATTGAAATATCGGTATCCGGGTACCGAGACCAGGAGGGCTTCGTTGCCGTGGCCCTGGTGCGGGACATCACGGAGCGAGCGCTCCTTCAGAGCCAGCTCACGCAGGCTCAGAAACTAGAGTCAATCGGGCAGTTGGCCGCCGGGATCGCCCACGAGATCAACACGCCGACACAATTCATCGGTGACAACATCCGATTTCTTCACGACGCCTTCGCTGATCTGCGCGCCTTGCTCGCAAAGTACGCGCAGTTGCATGAGGTCAGCCGCTCCGACTCGCCGAGTTCGGACCTCCTCGCCGAGGTGGATGCCGCCGTCGCCGACGCCGACGTCGAATATCTGATGGAAGAAGTCCCCAAGGCCATTGATCAGTCACTGGAGGGCGTCGGGCGCGTAGCCACGATCGTGCGTTCCATGAAGGAGTTTTCGCACCCGGGCGGCGCTGACAAGCAGCCGGCGGACCTGAACAGGGCCATTGAGAGTACGATCACGGTCGCCCGAAACGAGTGGAAGTACGTCGCGGAGATGGTCACGGACTTCGACTCTTCCCTTCCCTTAGTGCCTTGCCTGGTGGGCGATTTCAATCAGGTGATTCTGAACATGATCATCAACGCGGCGCACGCGATCCGAGACATGGTCGGTGACAACACGGGCGAGAAGGGGACCATCACCCTTACGACTCGGCGCGATGGCGACTGGGCCGAGATCCGCATCAGCGACACGGGCACAGGCATGACGGAGGAGGTTCGCGCGAAGATCTTCGACCCCTTCTTCACCACGAAGACCGTGGGTAAGGGCACCGGCCAGGGCTTGGCGATCGCGCACACGGTGGTGGTCAAGAAGCACGGTGGGCGGATCGACATGCAGAGTGAGGTCGGCCGAGGAACGACCTTCATCATCCGCCTGCCAATCGAACCGGAACCGGCTGAGGAACCAGCGACGGAGTGTCATGAAGAAGCGCATTCTATTCGTTGATGACGAGCCCAACGTGCTCGAAGGATTGCGGCGAAGGAGACAGAGATATGAAAACGGTCTTTGTGGCGGTCGTGGTGGTAGCAGGCGTCCTCTTCGTTGTATTCACGCGTCCGGGTCCGTCGGAAGCGGATGCGGCGACGGGCAAGAAGCAGCTTCTGGTGTATTGTGGCATCACGATGATCCAGCCGATGACGGAAATCGCACGAGTCATCGAGCAGCAAGAAGGTTGCGAGATCATCATCACCAAGGGGGGCTCGGGCAACCTGCTGCGTGCCATCAAAGTCAACAAGGTGGGCGACCTGTATCTGCCGGGCTCGGATTCCTACATCAAGACCTGTAAGGAGGAGGGCCTGGTGAGTGAGACGGTCCACGTTGGATACAACAAGGCCGCCCTCATGGTGCGGAAGGGCAACCCGAAAGGCATATCGAGCGACTTGGCGAACCTGGTCAGCCCGGACTACTACGTTGTTATCGGCGATCCAGACAGCGGGAGCATTGGCCGGGAGACCAAGAAGATCCTGGAACGCAGGGGCATCTTTGAACAGGTCATCGCAAACGCCCTAAAGCTGACCACGGACTCGAAAGACTTGGTCAATGTCCTTCGAGACGAACAGGCTGACATTGTCATCAACTGGTACGCGACCTCCATCTGGCCCGAGAATCGGCCGTACGTGGATGCCCTGAGCATCGACGAGCAATACGCATCCAAAAAGAAGCTCGTGCTCGGTCTGCTCAAGTTCTCCGAGCATCCAGATATTGCCAGGAAGTTCTTGGCGTACGCATCCTCCGCAAAGGGCCGAGCGCTGTTTCAGGAGTACGGGTTGTTTGACATTGAGTAGGCTGCAAGGCGACAAAGGATGACCGTCAGAAACCTATTGCGAATCTCCACCGACCCTATCCTCAGGAAGATCATCTTCCTGGTAGTTCTGGTCGTGGCGACAGCGGGAATCCTGGTTGGCGAGTCCCATCTGGGGCAGCTGTGGCTCTCCAGATGCCGCGAGCGTTACGACAACCAGCACGCCCGCAGGTCCCTGGGGCGATCCATGCGCATAGGCCTCGTCCAGATGGAATCCGTTGTTGAGCAACTGGCCGCCGAGGATGACCTCAGGAGTATCGCGCTTCTTCGCGGGGAAATCCTGACGCTGATCGGATCGGTGGAAGACGCTCTGACGGTTTTGTCAAACGGTGGTGTCTACGAGCATGTTGTGCGCTTGAACCTCAAGGACACCGACGCGTTCCACGAGACGATCTCCTACTCCACAACAAAGCACAATCGCATGGTCATTGAGGTTATCGAACTTGCTCCGAGGTTGGCGGATCTCGAGGCCAATGTTACGCGGCTGGCGGACGAGGTGGAGAGGCGGATCGCGGCGAAGGATCATCAGAGCCGCGTGGCGTTGGGCGATGCGGTCACGCTACGCAGGAAGCAGGCGGAGGCAACTCTGCTCAGGGCCGGGGAGAATGCGAACAAGATCTACTACGACACCAGCCGGCAGCTTATCGTCATCGGGCGCGAGAACGAGCAGATCGTGGCCCGGATCCGGCTGGCCGAGAATGCGACGGCTGGCGTTCTCATCCTCGTTTGCCTCATTGTGGGCGGTGTCACTGTGCGGGACGTCGTTCGCATTCTAAACGAACGAAGAAACGCACTCAGTGACTTGCAAAAACACCACGATCACCTCGATCAGTTGGTTGACGAACGGACGGTCGCGCTCGAGCAGGTCAGCCGACGCCACGAACTCATCCTCGACTCCGCGGGCGAGGGCATCCTCGGAGTGGACGCTCACGGCAAGACCACCTTTGTGAATCCGGCGGCGGCGAACATGTTTGGCAGGGAGGTTGGGGAACTCGTCGGCACGTTTCACCACGGTCTTGTCCACCACACCAAAGCCGACGGGACTCCCAACCCCGAGGATGAATGCCCCATTCGTGCGACGCTCAAGGAAGGAACCCCCCATCGCATTACAGAGGACGTGTTTTGGAGAAAGGATGGAACGAGCTTCCCGGTCATCTATTCCAGCACTCCTATTCGAGAGAAAGGCGAACTCACGGGAGCGGTTGTCACCTTCCAGGACATGACCGAGCGTAAGCATCTGGAAGCCAAGCTGCTGCAGGCCCAGAAGCTGGAATCGATCGGCCAGTTGGCCGCCGGGATCGCCCACGAGATCAACACGCCCACACAGTACATAGGAGACAACACGCGATTCCTCCGGGACAGCATAGAGGACCTTATCAAAATCGCCGATCGATATGGGGACTTGCTGGATGCCGACAGAGAGCCACGCAGCTGGGATGAGCGAGTTGCTGAGATCAAGGCAGCCCTCGAGGAACTCGACATCGAGTTTCTGAAAGAGGAGATTCCCAAGGCAATTGATCAGTCGCTGGAAGGGGTCGAGCGTGTGGCCACGATCGTACGCTCCATGAAGGAGTTTTCTCATCCTGGTGGAAAGGACAAGCAGCCGGCAGATTTGAACAAGGCCATTGAGAGCACCGTTACGGTTGCACGGAACGAGTGGAAGTACGTCGCCGAAATGGTCACGGACTTCGATGCTTCTCTTCCCCTGGTGCCTTGCCTGTTGGGCGATTTCAATCAGGTGATTTTAAACATGCTCATCAACGCGGCCCATGCGATCCGGGACGTGGTCGGAGAGAATACGGGCGAGAAGGGAACCATTACCCTGATGACTCGGCGTGACGGTGACTGGGCCGAGATCCGCATCGGCGACACGGGCACGGGCATGCCACCGGAAGTTCGGGCCAAGGTTTTTGATCCCTTTTTCACCACCAAGGAGCTGGGCAAGGGCACCGGTCAGGGATTGGCGATCGCGCACGCGGTGGTGGTCAAGAAACACGGCGGACGCATCGACGTCGCGAGTGAGGTCGGCCAAGGGACGACCTTCATCATCCGACTGCCGATCGAACTGGAACCGGCTGAGGAACCAGCAATTGAGTGTCATGAAGAAGCGCATTCTATTCGTTGATGACGAGCCCAACGTGCTCGAAGGACTACGACGCATGTTGCGCGCGCAGAGCGCCCGCTGGGACATGCGCTTCGTGTCCAGCGCGGATGAGGCGCTCGACCAGATTCGCCAGACATGGCCCGATGTTCTCGTGTCTGATGTCATGATGCCAGGCAAGGATGGCTTCGCATTACTGACGGAGCTGCGCGAGTCGGGGCGCACCAAAGACATGCCCGTCATTATGCTCACGGGCGTGAACGCTGCCGATGTCAAGCGGCGGGCACTGACGCTGGGCGCTACCGACCTACTCAATAAACCCGTCGAGGCGGAAGATCTTATCGCCCGTCTGCAAAGCGTGTTACGCTTGAAGTCTTACCAGGACGAGCTGAAAGCCCAGAACGAGATCCTCGACAGACGAGTCCGCGAGCGAACAGCAGAGCTCGCGGCCTCGCGTCTGGATATCATCTGGCGCCTCGCCAGGGCGGCCGAGTTCCGCGACGAAGATACGGGCAATCATGTCGTGAGGGTCGGTTACTATTGCCGAGTGCTCGCCGAGGAGTTAGGTATGCAGCGAGAGTTCGTCGAGACTCTGTTCTTGGCCAGTCCTCTTCATGACATTGGCAAGATCGGCGTGCCGGACAGCATTCTGTTGAAGCGAGGCCGACTCACCACTGGAGAATGGGAGATCATGAAGAAACACTGTGCCATCGGCGAGGACATCCTCTGCCAGGACTCCCGGCCGACAAACCCCTTCCTTGACAGGCTGCTGGGTAGACAGAAACCGACAGAAACCGCCTGTAATCCTCTTTTGAGCATGGCCGCCTC
>JBARRC010000684.1:0-4443 GCA_049644045.1 Phycisphaerae bacterium | reverse complement strand
TCGTCATACAAAAGCTGGCCGTCACGATCGAACTCACCGGGGCCGCCGCCGGGGTGGCAACTGCTGCAATCACGAATCCAGGCAAAGGCCGTCTGGTCAATCTCGGATTCGTTCGCATTCTCCTTCGCAGCCAATAGAAACTTAAAGGTCTGCCCCCACTTGCCGTATCGACCCGAGCTCTTGATCCACCACCGGCCGTCCCCGTAGAAGTCATCCTGCATGATGAGGTTGCCATCCGTGTCGGTGCGGCCCTGCTGGAACAGGAAGCCGTTTGTTACAGTGTTAAGATTGTGGCACTCACCACAGGTATGCCGGCCGCTGTAGGGCCGCGTAGAGTTGATGTGAATGACATTGCCCAGCGTGTCCTTCAACGGCATGGGCAGGTGCCCACGCGCCCGCTGGAAAGCGGCGAAATCGGCCAGATCAACGTCGCCGTCGGCGTCCGCGTCAAACGTATCGATGCACTCCTGATAGCCCACTGCATGCCCGGGGCCGGAAATGGAGAGGCATATCTCGTAGTACCAGTAGTCCGTAAGACCCACATACCCATCATCATCAAAGTCGCCCGAAGCGCGAGCGTCCGGCACTGTCAATACCGTGCTTGCCAATGTGATCAGTGCCAATATGCAATGTCTCGGGTGCATCCGGCTCGTCCTTGCGCAAAATGGATTTGGTCTGTGAACCAGCCTACAGGTTCAACCTCAGCTTTGCAAGGGGAAAGAGATCTCGCTGCCTAACCTGGGTGCGTGGCACTCGGGCGGGGGGCGGGCTGGTGCGGGAATCCCTTCCCACCTTCGTGGGGATTTCTATCGGGTGACAAGACTGAGGTCGAGCCGAGAAGGGATTCTCGGCCCAGCGATCGTGCGACTTGAAGTGACCAGGACTCCGTATGGCCACCGACATCCGGACTTATGGGACTGGGCGAGGCGGGACTCGAACCCGCACGTCCGTTAAAGGACAGGGGATTTTAAGTCCCCAGCGTCTGCCATTCCGCCACTCGCCCGACCCTTGTATACAAAGGACTTATGAAACTTTCTGCCGACAGAGTGCCTTGATCCATACCTCAGTAGGATTGCACCTGCCTCGGCGTTCCGCGTGCATTATCTTCTCTCCGAGCTCCGTGTAACCAACTCTAGCTCCAAGTGCCTGGCCAGAATGTCAACCGTCGTCAGCGTCAACGTCCGCTCGCCACGCATGAACCGGCTCAGTGCGCTGTTGTGAACGCCGGTCGCCCGCTCGATGCTGGTCATCGGTTTACCGCTATCGGCAATCGCCTGCCGCAACGCCTCACTGACCTTCGGTGCCTTCCGTGCCATTTCATCAAGATACTGACGACTCTCCGTCTGTCAAGTGACAAAGCCGCTTAGAGCGGGTCCCTGACAGAATCGGCGGGGGCACGAAAAAAGAAAGGGTGTCAGGATGATTTTTTTGACTGCTTCCGTTGGCGGCCGCGAGGTCCCGTGGTGGTCGCTAGGCCCAGCCGGCCGGCGGTCCGAGCCCCAGGCTAGCCCTCTCAAAAAAATCATCCTGACACCTTTTCCCTGCCTCAACTTGTCAACTTAATCTTAAATGCAAGAACCAGTCCACCGGTGATGAGTCCCATTACCCCAATCTGAATGAGGAGCCTGGACCAGTTTATCCTGATGGATGCGTTGGTGATTCCGTAGACCCTCTGTGGAGGCCGAAAGATCAGAGCGTAGCCCACAGACACCGGCAACCGAACATATTGCGGATCGTGCCGTCCCAGCGTCTGAGGTGCGTCAACCCACCTGCCCTTCTCTCCAACCCATGGCGGGAACAGCACCATGATCACACTGACGAACAACGCCGCCCACAAGATCGGTCGTTGTCTCTTGTTGCCGAAGCTGATCAACACCGCCACAATCACGAACGCAGCCACCGCCAGGACCATGGGGTTCATCGGCGGTCCGGCTGCTATCTGGCTCACGATCTTTGCCTCCTTCGTCACCGCGGCTCCGCGGCCGCGGTCGGGTTGTCACCCACCGTCAGGCGAATCCAGTCGCTCGCTTTGTCGCCTCTCTCTCGTCTCATTGGCGTCATATGAGCGTGCGTAATCATGCGACAAACCGCCGGCCGATTCACCGCGCGGGCTTCAGGCCCGCGGCTAGATTGCGCTGCAAGAGCACATGGTCATATAGAAGTTACCGACGGTACATACGCCGTCAAATGCCATTTGTAGACGGTCACCCACTCCAACCCTCCGCCAAATTACGTAGAATAAGCTTGATGCTGACCGACAACACCCAATCCTCGTCGAAGGCGCCGATGTCTCGGAGCCTTTTCGACCTGACGCCTGAGTCGCTTGGGGCGTTTCTCACCACGTGGAAAGAGCCGGCCTATCGAGCGACGCAGATTCTGGAGTGGATCTATGAGCACGGTGTGAGTGGTTATGAACACATGACCAACCTGCCGAAGGCGCTGCGGGCAAGGCTCCTGGCTGAACTTCCCATCTACCAGTCGACCATCAAACGCCGGCAGGAATCGCGCGACGGGACGGTGAAGCTGCTGCTTGGCTGGCCGGCCGGGGACGCGAGCGAGTGCGTGCTCATTCCCGACGGTCAGCGGCGGACGGCCTGTATCTCGACGCAGGTGGGCTGTCCGGTTCGATGTGTCTTCTGCGCGAGCGGCCTCGGGGGGCTTGAACGCAACCTGTCGGCCGGGCAGATCGTCGAACAGGCGATGCGGGTTCGCGAGCTGTGCGACGAGTCCGCGCGGCTTTCCAACGTGGTGTTCATGGGTCTGGGCGAGCCACTCGCCAACTACGATGCCACCGTTGAGGCTGTGAGAACCATCAACGCCGAATGGGGCATGGGCATCGGGGCGCGCAAGATCACCGTCAGCACGGTGGGGTTGCCCAAGCAGATGCGCCGCCTGGCCGACGAAAACATGCAAATTACGCTGGCGTTGTCCTTGCACGCGCCGACCGACGAGCTTCGCAAGAGGCTGATCCCGTGGGCGGAAAGTGTCAATCTAAAGTCGCTTATTGAGGCCGCCAACGACTACTTCGATCGCACCGGGCGCGAGGTGACTCTCGAGTATATCCTGCTCGGCCGGATCAATGATTCGGAAGGAAACGCTCGTGAACTCGCCGATGTGGCCAAACGCATGCGCAGCAACGTCAACCTGTTGCCCTTCAACCCGGTTGAAGGCCTCCCCTACCGGCGGCCGACGGATGAGGCCGTGGGGCGGTTCCTGTCGTGGCTGCGCGCACGGGGCGTCAATGCACATCTCCGGCGGAGCCGGGGGCTTGACATCGACGGCGCGTGCGGGCAACTTCGGCGTCACACAGCGGAGTGAGTCGAGTATTTGTGGTTCATCCGGGGATTCCGGGAAAGCGGGCCAGGAGCCTTGAGGGTTCGAGAAGGGCAAGGCCGCTAAGGGCTTGTAAAACAAGGGGTTACGGTGGACACCCTATGTTGGAATGGAAACGAGCGGGGGCCGCTTGCAGGGGCCGAACCAGCGGGCAACCTGGAGCAACCCGCGGGCCGGGGACGTGGAATCTCAAGGCTCGCAAGCCGCCTCGACGCAAAAAAGCCCATCCCGAAATTCCCGGATGAACCAAATCTCGTGACGGGGTTGATCCACGATCATCGTCTAGTGTAATACGAATCGTGCTAAATGGAAGCATGTCGCAGAATCATGGGATTATCATCTTTGAAGAGAGGACGAGCAATGCTGATCAGGCATAAACATTCAAACCAATTCTTCGTCGTCCTGCTGACCCTCGTGACGTCAGCGCAGTTCGGCGAAGCGCGGGCGCAGCCGCAGCGGCGGGGCCTCCCCGCGCCAGCGGAATCCGTGATTCCAAGGGATCCTGTCGAGCTACAGATGCATCGCTGGAACCGGCTTCCTGTGATCGACGCGACGATCAACGGAAAGGGCCCTTTCAGGCTCATCGTCGATACTGGAGCGGCAGGCCTCGTCTTGAAGAGTGAGCTTGTGAGAAAGCTAGAGCTTCCGGATCCTCCCGGGTTTCCGTCCGGGGCCGCCATGGTGCAGTTGCAAACTCCCGGCGGACCTGTGTCCGGCTCGCTCGGATACGTCTTATCGCTCGAAGTGGGCGACGCTCGGTTGCAGGGCATTTGGACCGTTGGGGTGGACATGCCGTTTGGGGACGAAGTGGACGGGGTCGTGGGGATGAACGTCTTTACCGAATGTCTTCTGACCTACGACTATCCGCGAAATCGGATCCAACTCAGTCAGGGAGCGCTGCCGAACGCCAACGGTCGCGATATTCTCTCGTTCTCCTCATCGGGCTCGCCAAGCAGCCATCCGATTATTGAACTAGAAATCGATCGTAAAGCCACGCCGTTCATGATCGATACTGGGTTTGGTGGTTGGTTTAGGATGCCTGCGGAGCGGGTGGAGCAACTCAAGATAGTAGAAGGTCCTGTCGCGGGTACGAAATCCAACAGCGTCGGG
>JBARRC010000683.1:0-2757 GCA_049644045.1 Phycisphaerae bacterium | reverse complement strand
TTCGAGGGGCGTCTGCGTGGCGGTCGTACCATGCCCAAAGCCTACCGACGTCGCTCACGATACTAAAGAATTCTTCCTGACACCTTTTCTGCGTTGACACCTTTTCTGCGTCAGGCGTTGGGGTGGTAGAGGTTCTTGAGGGCGTCGCGCAGGCGGGCGGCGTCTTCGAAACGTTCCTGCTCGATGGCGGCCCGGAGAGCTTTGCGTGTCACGATCAGCGAATCCTGCGGGGCCTCCTCGCTCAGTTTTTGCCCCAAGATCCTGAGGATTCTCAGTTCCTCGCTGGTTTCGATTGCCTCGAGCTGGCCGTAGGTCTCAAAATGCGCCTTGATGTGCATGATCCCGCGGTTCACATGGGCGAGTGCACTGGCGGTCTCTCCTGCTTCCATCGCATGGTACGCGCAGCCGCGCGCATCCATCATGAGTACGTACGCGCGAAACTCTTCCAGCGACGTGCGGTCTTCGGGTTCGAGCGCGTGGTCGCGGCAGAGGTCGAAGATCGCCAGGCTGTGCGAGGTGTCGCGAACCACATTGGCGTACTCTTCGAGAACGAATAGTGCAATATAGCGGCGATAGTAGAGCGATGCCTCCGCCCGCAGCATGGAGCACTCTTGAGATGAAAGACTGAAGCCGAGCACGGTGCCGTTGTGCTGTTCGTGCCGGATGAGGCGCTTCCGGTAATACGCGAGCAGCGAATCGCAACCATACGGTTTGGTGCCGTCAGGCCGCCCCTCTGCTTCCATCTGCAAGATGCCCAGTTCGACGCGCATCTGAATCCTGACCGTGCCATCCGCACCAAGGACTTTGCGGACTGAGATCTTCTCCGGCTCGTAAGGCCAATCGCGTAAGGCGGATTGCAGATCTACATAGGACATCGATGGTGACACCTGCGAACAAGAAGAGCATTCACTGCGTCTCCGGAACCCACTACCATCCTAGTCATTACCGAGTCTACAATTCAACCGATTTCGCAGGAGGGATGGCAGATGCCGCCACTTTCTCTTGCCGATAAGACAGGGTTTACGCATCCTGTCCGTTTGAATCGGCGCAGAGGGTAGACTTTCCCCAATGTGAACATCGCTCATGCCCCGCTGTGTTAGAGGACCTTCAACGGCGACGTCCGCTCCGACCGGCCTACAGAGCCAGGCCCTCCGTGGCCGATAATCTTCATGGTATGAGTAATCCGTCCTACTTCTGCGAGGAGTTGCTGTCATGACGTCGTCACAAGCGCCGCCCGATCCACTTAGACGACCGCGGAGACTGCGTCGCAACGATGTGATTCGCCGGCTCGTGCGTGAGACGAGACTGACGCCGGACCGCCTCGTGCTCCCGCAGTTCATCGTCGACGGAGAGAACCGGTCCGAACCGATCGGTGCGATGCCCGGTCGCTCCCGCATGTCGATCGACCGGACAATCATGGAATGCAAGGCGGCGATGGAGCTCGGTGTGCATGCATTCGCACTCTTCCCGGCGATAGACCCGTCGCTCAAAACAAACGACGGGCGCGAGGCACTCAACCCGGACAATCTGCCGTGCCGGGCGGTGCACGCGATCAAGGAGAGTTGCCCGAATGCCTGCGTCATCACCGATGTCGCGCTCGATCCTTATTCCAGCGTCGGGCACGACGGGATCGTCAGTGAGCAGGGAGTGATCCTCAACGATGAGACGGTCGAGATTCTCGCAAAGATGGCGGTGGCACACGCGAAGGCGGGTGCCGACGTTGTGGCACCATCGGACATGATGGACGGGCGTGTGGCGGCGATGCGCCGGGCGCTCGACGAGGCCGGTCACACCGAAACCGCCATCTTGAGCTACACGGCCAAGTACGCCTCGTCGTTTTACGGGCCCTTCCGCGAGGCGCTGGAATCGGCGCCGGTCGAAGCGCCGAACGTGCCGGGCGACAAGAAGACCTATCAGATGGACCCGGCCAACGCCCGCGAAGCCATTGTCGAAGCCATGCTCGACGAGGCCGAGGGCGCCGACATCCTGATGGTCAAGCCGGCCTTGCCCTATCTGGATATCATCGCCCGGCTTCGGGACCGGACGCATCTGCCGATCGCCGCGTACCACGTCAGCGGCGAGTACGCGATGATCAAGGCAGCCGGGCGCAACGGCTGGCTCGACGAGCGGGATTGCATGACCGAATCGCTGATCGCTATCGCCCGTGCCGGCGCCGACATTATCTTCACCTATGCCGCACTCGATTACGCCCGCTGGTGGCGCGAGTCGCTCACGAAAAAGGTGTCAGGATGATTTTTTCTTCATTGCTTTTGCAGATCTAAGTGGCGCGGTTGTCCGCTCAGGCGCCGCAACGCGTCTTGTAGTCTCGAAAAAAATCATCCTGACACCTTTTTTCTCGTCGGCGATTTTGACGTGCTCGGTGGTGCTCTGTATGCCGACAGCGTTGCGTGGTGGGAGAACGTCGATGGAGACGGTGCGGTATGGACCAAGCATGTCATCGATGCGGCTTTTGACGAAGCAACCGCGCTCTATGCCGCCGACGTGAACGGCGATGGCCGCCCTGACGCACTCTCGGCAGCTGCGGCTGCTGATGAGATCGCATGGTGGCAAAACCACGCTGACCAGCCCATCCCCACTGTGTCAGAGTGGGGCATGGTCGTGATGGCGCTGTTTCTGCGCGTAGCGGGCACGCTCGTGCTCAAAGGGCGCCGCCAGACACGTCGAGCGGTGGCATGAACGAAGTGTAGCGCCACCCCTTGTGCGTGGCGCACAACGTCGCGATCATTGGACGTGGGG
>JBARRC010000682.1:0-2983 GCA_049644045.1 Phycisphaerae bacterium | reverse complement strand
GTCAGGACTCGTTCAACGTATCCATATTACTCACACACTATCCGGTCCCGCCTAGAACGACGCCGCCGCGTGGGGTAGTCGTGGGGGGGGGGTGTCGGGTTTCCACATCGGGTAAAGGCGTTTGCAGTAGGCCTCGTAATTCTTCCTGACCTTCGGATCGTTCTCCTGTCCGTGTTCCAGGTAACGCCATCGCCATTCCGGGAAGCCTTCCCAGGTGTCGTCGAATTTGATGAGCTTCTCGAGACGACGTCCATCTTTCGTACCGAACCAATCCTTCTTCTTCTTCCCATACTCTCTGACGAGTGGGCCGAAGGAGCCGATCACAACCGGGCGCGTGTAGATATGATCGTACTTGTAGGTCCGCACGTTCCGGAACTTGAATTCGCACACGTCCTGCTGCAGCGCGCCGTAGAGCTTGAGCGTGTGGTTTTCCCATTCTTCGTTCCAGTTGTCTTGGATCCACAGGGCAATCTCCGCTGCAAGGATCAACGCCGTGCCGACGAGCACCAGGACGGTGGAGAGCGGGATGCCGGCCAACGGTACGAACCTGGTGTACGTCGCCACGCAGCACAACGCGCTGCCCGTGGCCTGCATGGCACGCATGGCTCCCGTGTAATAATCTCCGACCTCGAAGTTCGAGACGGCCAACTTGGCATAGAGGCCGGTCTCGACTGCTGCGCCGAGCGGCCCAATCACCTTTGCGATGACTTTCCGGTCCCCAGCTCCGAGAAGCGAGGCGGTCGCCTTGGTTAGACCTAAGGTGTTGTACGCGAGGTAGGCGACCGATTCCCCGTCCCACTTTATCTTATCGAAGCTGGCCGCGATTGCCATGAGCCTGATAGTTCTGTGAAGTGCGTCGAGGGAGTTGGCGATGACGGGAAGTGCTTTCCACTTGGGAAACTGGACCTTGTCGACCTTCTTGACGAGTTGCGTATTCTGGACTTTCACCGCGGCCTGCATCTGCGGGGTGCTGAACGCCTTGAGATCCCTCACGTGAGTATCCAGGAACTTGGCCGCGTTCTTGTCGTTCGTGATGAACTTGACGAAGTCCTTGATCTTCTCCATGGTGATTTTGAATGGAACGAGTTTCGGTGCCGTGGCAGTTGTGGCCCAGTGGTGGGTCCACATAAGCGCATTGCAGTGGTGGTAATAGAACATCTGGTTAACGGTGCTGAGGATCTTCGCCGAGCGCCTGGCCCAAGACATTCGGCTGTCGACGAACATGAGTGACTTGTCATCCGAGGGCTTGCCCCTGTACCGCATGTCGACGAGCATCGGGTCCTTCTTCTGATCGCGCTCACCGGTCCAGGTCTTGCCGTCGGTTTGGAGGAGCATCCCGCCGTACTTCTGATAGTACTTCTCATGGAAAGGGCTCTGGCGGATTAGCCAGACAGCCAGCTCGAGAAAGCTCAGCGGCCCGAGGTAGTGCGCGAACCGGTACCAGTTCTTGTCAGCTTTTGCGTAGGATTTTGACGCGGTGAAGTCGATGAGGTAGTCGAACGGTTCCGCCAGGTTCTTCGTTTCGATCTTCCGGTTGATGCGCGGCTCGAACCCTTTGGCCAGGCGACGAAGCTTCTCCGTGAGGTTATGGGCCTCTCGGATCTGGGGTAGCGTATCCGAGTCGGGCGGTTTCCCGGGATCGACGCTGTCAGCAGTCAGATCCAGCATGTGATCAATCTGGGCGAGCAGAAACAGGTCCTTCTGGACATTCGACTGGGCGAGGCGATAGGCATTGAGCAGATTATAAGCCTTCATCATTTCGATGAAGAACTTGTGAAGCAGGAGGAAACCGTCGGTGAAAGGCATCATGAGCCGAGCCCGCGGCTTCTTCTCGCCCATGACATCCACCTCCTTCATCCAGGACGGCTCGCCCTTCTTCCAGCGTGGCGGGATGACCTTGTGTTTGACCTTGCCGTTGGCATCGAGGATCTCAGTCTCGTAGATCCTTGAACTTTCGAAGTCGGCGGCCTTCTTGATCCGGATGATTTTCGTGGTATTCCATTTGCCTTTTAGCGGTTCGCCCTGGTTTTCCGACGTGCGAAGGCCAAATGGGAATATGCGGTTCTCGTGCTTGTGTTCCTTGCTGAGAAGGCAATATGGCATCGCCCAATCCATTTGGACGCGATACGGCACGCCAACCATCAGACGCGGAATCAGCTCTTTTCCTAAATGGGTCTTGGTACGGCGGGTGCCATCGTGACTGTAGTGATGGACGTCAGCAGGAACCCAATTGCTGGTGCCAGCTTTGCGGTCGGCATCCGTTTGGCCCGCCGACATGGGATAGAACCAGATGTGCTCGAGGCGATCCATCAGGCTGCGTAGGTGCTCCAGCCCCGTTGCGTACTTCTCCGTGACGAAGTAGTGGACACGAACGCCGTACGTCGGATTGAGACCGGTAATGTGTTCTTTACGCTCAAAGTCCAGTAGCCCATTGCGCGTTGTGCATGCGTATGGGTATAAGTGGTCCTTGCGTCGCCCCACGAACTCGATCTTGAACCAGCAGCTCGATGCGAGATACTTCCATCCCGTAAACAAGAGGGTGTCGAGCTGAATGGTCTCCATAGGCTTGGACATCGACAGCGTTTCCTTCAGTTACGCCGGGCCCGGCGTCTTCCCCGCAGATCCGTCAAGATCCTCCGGTTCGGCCTGTTCGTCGAAGAGCTCTCCCGTGGGCTCGTCCGTGGGCGGCAATCCGTATGCCAGACCGGAGTCGTCATCCACTGAGGGGCCGTCGTCTTCCGGAAGCTCGTCCGTGTCGATCTCTTCCCCACCTGTATACTCCGTGTCCTCTCGCAAAGTCGCGTACTCTGGGTCCTCCTGAGGGAGAATGACGCCGTTGAAAATGTAGTAGGGAGTTACGCGCTTGCCGTCCGGTCCCATACCCGGGTCGATTTTTAGGGTATACGGGCGGCTCGGCACGATTTTGGTGAAACGCGCGCGGAGAAACTGGTTGCCGGTATCCGTTACGTAATGGCTGGATGAG
>JBARRC010000681.1:0-1500 GCA_049644045.1 Phycisphaerae bacterium | reverse complement strand
GTGCCGACGCCGCCGCACCCGAGTTAGCGGATGTTGAGGGTGATAGCGGTGTTTGCCGGAGGTGGCACGATTCGTGCAAACTGGCGGTGAGTCCAAGGCAAATGTGCGGGCGGAGAAGAGCCCACCGGAGCGTGAAGCGTCGATCGTGAAGCGTGAAGCGTAAGAGGCAAACGAGATGCGAGATACGCTTCACGAGATACGCTCCAGGGGAGGTTGGGATGTTCCTTTCATCCGTAACAGATCGCGGAGCCATGCCGGCACTGGTGAAGACCATGGTCTATAACCAGGCGCGGCTCAAGATGATCGGCGAGAACGTCGCGAACGCCCATACCCCCGGCTACCGCACGAAACGCCTGGACAAGGGGGCGTTTCAGCAAGCGCTCAAAGGGGCTTTAAGGAGCCGCGGCGACAATAGGAGCAAGCCTTTTGCGGTCAAGGTTGATGGTGAGTTGCAGACGGATCGGCACGGCCATCTGCATGTCACTCCGGCGGACAAGCCGGTCGAGAACATTCTGTTTCACGACGGTACGAACCTGTCCATCGAGCGGCAGATGGCCGACCTCGCCGAGACGGGCATGATGAACGAGCTTGCGACGATGCTTCTTCGGGGACGGTTCGAGGGATTGCGTAAGGCGATTCGCGGAACCGTCTGATTGGGCTAAGCGATGTACGGTGCACTCGATATCAGCACGTCCGCGTTGACGGCCTACCGGACGAGGCTTGATGTGATCGCGGGCAACATTGCGATGAAGGACTCCGTCCGCTACGAGAACGGTGAGGCCGTTCCCTACAGGCGGCGAGTGGACCTGTTCGCACAGGGTGCCCCGTCGCGCGGGCGTGGTGCGCCGGGGGTGCACGTGGCCAAGATCATGGAGGATCCGACGCCCTTTGGCCTGCGGTGGGATCCGCACCACGTGCATGCGATCAAGGAAGGGGAGCACAAAGGCTACGTTCGTGTTTCCAACGTGGACTACCACACGGAGATGGTCAATGCGATGACGGCCGCTCGGGCTTATGAGGCCAACGTCACGGTGATGGAAATGGCCAAGTCCATGGCAGCAAGCACGCTAAGGCTCATCGCGTGAGGGTATGGTGGGACCGGCTTCCAGCCGGTCAGAGCGAGGATGTAGGCGATGACGGACCCGATCCAGATTCCGAATCCGATTCAGCCGCCAAGTCCGGTGACGGCGGCGCCGGAGGCGAGGTCCGCGGAGGCCGTAGCGGGCAAGGATTTCAAGGAGATTCTGCTCGACAGCCTCGATGAGGTGAACCGGCTGCAGAACGAAGCGGACCAGGGCGTTCAGCGATTGCTGACCGGGGAGACCGATAACGTAGCGGAGGTGCTCGCCGCAGTCAACAAAGCGGGCATTGCGTTCGACTTGTTGATGCAAATCCGAAACAAGCTGACGGAAGCGTATCAGGAAATCCAGCAGATGCGGGTCTAATCGGCTCGTGGTGGTCTAGCAAGCGATGGATCGACTGCGTCAATTGTTGAGCCAT
>JBARRC010000680.1:0-5427 GCA_049644045.1 Phycisphaerae bacterium | reverse complement strand
GCTGTTTCATCGCCGCGTAGGGCGACGGCGGCTGGCCGCGCATGAAACCGCCCATAAACAACGGAGTACCGCCGTAGCGGACGAAGACCACCGCGGTCTGCTCCTTGTGGGTCGCTCGCAGAATGGCTGAGGTCAGCTTCTCCTCGCCCTTGAAGGCGCGCTTCTCGAACCCGGCGCGGGGCCCCATGTTCTGGTCCAGCGGCGGCCAGACCGAACTGAAATCGACCACCATGGCATCATCCTCAGTCTCTACCAGGATGGGATTAGTGGTGGGCGCGAGCTGGGCCGCTAACTCATCAAATTCGAGTGGTTCGAGGTCCTGAAGCTTGGTCGTTTCTTCCTCGATGGCCGCCACCACCTCGGCGTATCGGTTGCCGGCCTCTCGGAGGAATTCCGCCTGCTCCGCCGACAGCCCCGTATCGCGTTGCGCCTGCTCGGCACCGTACTTGCCGATGTCCGTAAGCCACTTGCTGACATCACGGTACAACCTTCCAAGCTCGTTGACCGCAGCCGAGTATTGCAGGTTGTCCCCGTAGGTCAGGGCATCGATCCGTTGCCGTGTGCTCTCGAATGTACCGTTTAATCGCGCGAACACATCTTCGACGGGAGCGATCGACGCCTGGGTCGACGACTCTCCAATCGCACCGCCCATGGCTGCGATCTCGTCCAGTTCCGACTGGACCAGGTCCCGCACCTTGGGGTCCAGCACTTCGGCATACTCGTCGAGCCTGGCCTGGTAGCCTTCGATCTCCTCCTTGAAGCTCGCCTTTTCGCGCAGCCTGGCAAGCAGCTTTCGGAACTTCTCGTGGTCTTTTAGCGGGTTGATCCACTCGGTGCGGACCTTTGCGCGGTTGGTGGCCTCATAAAGACCGAGCAGGTCTTGCGCGGCCCGGCGGTAACGCGGCTGGTCCTCCTCTTCCCGGTCCGTCTCGAAGTACAGGGAAGTCAAGCGGATGCCGGTGTCGAGCGAGCGCAGCAGGTTCTCGCTGCCCTCGTTCAAGCTGTTTACTCCGGAGGAGGTCATGTCCCAGCGCGAAGGCAACCTGTAGGCGATCAACTGAGCGACCACGACAACGCCGACGACGAGCAGCGTCGCAACGATGACGTTGGTGCCCACCAGGAACCGCCGCCCGGCCGTCACGGCTGAGACCGGCCTCATGTCTTGTGCTTCCGCTACCATCGCCGCATCTCCAGGAGCTTGACGGCCCAAAAGAGGAACAATCCGGTCGTAGTCAGGAAGAACACGACATGGTTTACGTCGACCATGCCACGCACAAAGCCGAAGAAGTGGGTTTGAACGGAAATATGCTGGAGCAGTATCCTCGGCCAACCCTCCACTGACTGGGCGAGGCGGAACGACGCCCAGGTCATCAGGACCAGCAGCGCTACGCTCAACATCACGCAAATGATCTGGTGCTTGGAGCAAGCGCTGAAGAGGAGCCCGACCGAGATGTATAGCGCCCCCAACAGCAGCAGCCCGAGGTAGTTGGAAACGAGCAGCCAGCCGTCCAAGGGGCCGAACATCGAGAGCACGATCGGATACAACAGCAACGTCGCGAGCAGGATGACATAGAACACGAATGCCCCGAAGAACTTGCCGAGCACGACCTCAGTTTCGGTGATCGGTACCGTCATGAGTGTTTCGATCGTGCCGCTACGGAACTCCTCGCTCAACAGCCGCATGGTGAGAAACGGCAGAACGAGCACCAGGATCAGCAGAACCCACTCCAACAGCGAACGAAGCGACGACTCCGCACCATTTTGAAAGGTGCCCAGACCAAAGGCCAGACCGGTACAAAACAGAAAGACCGCAGCCACGGCGTAGGCAATCGGCGACAGAAAATACGCGCCGAGTTCGCGTCGGGCCATCGTGGCAATGTTACGCATAGGCACCTCCGTTTATTCAGCAAGAGAATCCGCGGTGACTTGAACGAAGAAATCTTCCAGGCTCGCCCCTTCACGTCGCAACTCGCGCAGCGACCAGCCCTTGGACGTTGTCAACTGGAAAAGGTCCTCGCGAATGTCGTGCTCGGGCTTCGGCTCGATGGCGAGTCGCGTCCACCCGTCCGACGAAGAGACCTCGACGGCCTGAACACCGTCCAGCGCGCGCGCGCTTTGCTCGATTTCCTCCGCCGGTCCGCGCATTTCCGCGATCACCCGCGCCTTGGCACCTAACTGATCACTGAGTTCTTGCGGGGAACCGCTCGCGACAATCCGCCCGGAGGCGATGATGATCGTGCGGGTGCAGGTCTGCTCCACCTCGGGCAGGATGTGCGAGCTGAGGAGGATCGTGTGGTGCTCACCGAGCTCCTTGATCAGGTTGCGCGTTTCGCGAATCTGGGTAGGGTCGAGGCCGAGGGTCGGCTCATCCAGGATCAATACCTCCGGACCGTGCATGATCGCATCCGCCAGCCCCACGCGTTGCTTCATCCCCTTGGAGAGCTGGCCGATGGGGCGCTCGATGAAGTCACCCAGCCAGCACCGCTCCGCTACGCGCCGGATCGCCGCGACCCGCTCCTGGGGTGCCATTCCCCGCAGTTTTCCTCGAAAGTGCAGGTACTCACGGACACGCATCTCCGGATAGAGCGGTGTCGATTCCGGCAGGTAGCCCACGCGCCGGCGTACCTCCATCGAATCCCCGAAGACATCGTAGCCGGCGATTGCGGCCGACCCACTCGTGGCCGGCTGGTAGCAGGTCAGGACACGAAGGGTCGTCGTCTTGCCGGCACCGTTTGGACCTAAAAACCCTACAACCCCGCCGCGCTCCACATGGAACGTAATGTTGTCAACAGCCAGGACAGGGCCGTAACGTTTCGTGAGATTGTTCACACGAATCATGTCACACGTCCTGAAAGCATTGAATACGGAACTAAGTCGAGTACAGCGTAATGTACGCTTCTGGCAATCGCGCCAAACCGGAATAAGTAACACGCCGCCGAAGCTGCTGTCAAGTGTAAAAAAGGGACGCAGCTCGTTTCTTGATCTGTTCCCGGGCTGTCAGTAGTTTGCTGTAATGCCTCGATGTCCAGGACCTCGAAAACGAGCTGCGTCCCCTTTATTGCCTTTGGCTGGTGCCTTGGTCGTAGCAGTTCACGGACTCGTTGTCGTTGCGTCGCTGGCCGGGCCGGCGCTGATTCTGGTCGATACCTTCATTGATGACGGCCGCTTTTCTCTGACGGCTTGGCGCAACGTCTTCGCGGACTGGGACCGTTGGGAGGTCCTGCTCATAAACACGGGCGTTGTCTCCGTATCCGCTCTTGTTTTGACCTGTATCGTTGGGGTTGTATTCGCAGCCCTGCTTTTCAAGACGGACGTTCGCGGTCGGTTGCCGGGAATCGCCCTGTTTCTTCTCGTTTCGGCTGTTCCGCTGTACGTGGTTAACGGCGCGGTGATCTCGATCATCGGGCTTGATTCGCTGCGCGGTTCGGCGGCAGCGGTCGGGCTGATCCATGCCGCCGCTCACCTGCCGATCGTGGTGATCATGATCGGAATCGCCCTACGGTCGGTGCCGGCGGCTGCCGAGGAATGTGCCCTGGTGGACGGAGCCAAGACGTTTCAGGTTTTCTACGGAGTCACTCTCCGCCAGGCAATCGGTGGGGTCGTGGCTGCGGTTATCGTCGTCCTTCTATGGGTGACAGCCGATTACTCGGTTTCAGACATCCTGTTGGTCCGCACGTTCGCGGAGGAGGTCTACACGCAGTACGCTCTACATGGTAGGCCGCAGGAGCCGGCGATGGTTTGCCTGCCGCAGATGGTGCTGTTCGGTGGGCTGCTGTGGGCGCTGCGCCGAGCCTATCTGACCGGCACGGACGTGCCGGCAACGGTTCGCGTGAGGCACGTATTCAAGACGGGGCGATGGCGCACACCACTGTCGGTTGCCGCGGCCGCGATACCGCTGACACTCGTAGTGGTGCTGGTGATCGCACTGATTAGCCCGTTGCGAGGGGTGTCAGACCCGATGCATATCGCCTCATGGTTCGTTGAAGAGGTGAGCACATCACTCATCACCAGTGTGGCCGCCGGAGTCATCTCGGCTGGTCTTGGAGTTGGCCTGGCCTGCTTTATCGTCAGGCGGCCAAGATGGCGGCCAGTGCTCGTCGCGTATGTTGTAACCATGCTGGCGATTCCAGCGCCGATCCTTGGGATGGGGATGATCCGGCTGTTCAACCGACCGGGGCTGGCGGGCTGGTTGTACGATTCCCCGGCCATACTGACCGCGGCGTACGTCTTTCGCTTCCTGCCGATCGCTGTGATTCTCCTGATCCCAGCCGTGCGTGCCATACCGCTCGAGTGTGAACTGGCTGCGAAGGTGGACGGCTGCACGGAGCTTGCCGTGTGGCGTCGTATTGTTTGGCCGCAATGCATGCACACGGTACTAGTCACCATGTTCATCGTTACAGTGTTGGCAATAGGCGAGCTTCCCTGCTCGCTGCTTGTCACGCCGCCCGGATTTATTACCGTAGGCGCGCGGTTTTTCAGCCTTGTCCACTATGGGATGTACCCGGACGCGGCGATGTTGTGCCTGCTGTCGATCGGGAGCGTCGTGGTGCCCTGCGCCGCGTTGCTCCTGCTTTTGAAGAGGCGACTTGCAGACTGAAACTCGCTTCACAAAGGAGGTCAACAGGATGAGATTCCGTTCGACTGGTTTGATCTTCTGCGCGTGTCTGGGGGTGGTATCCACAGGTTGCAGGAAGGACGAGGGCAAGGTCGACGTGCCCAAGCGCGAGGTCGTCGTCTACACCGCCCTGGATCGCAGCTTCTCCGAGCCGATACTTGACGAATTCACCAGGCAAACAGGGATCACGGTTCGGGCTCAGTACGACACGGAATCCACCAAAACAGTAGGCCTGGCCAACCGCATTCGGGCCGAACGTGCCCGGCCACGATGCGATGTGTTCTGGAACAACGAAATCCTCAATACACTTCAGCTCAAGGCGGAGGGTCTTCTTGAACCGTGCGATCCACCCGAGGCGAAGAACTATCCCGATGCGTGGAAAGATCCCGAGAGATACTGGTACGGTTTTGCGGCTCGTGCCCGTGTTATCATCGTCAATACGGAGCTGATAACCGACGACACCTTTCCCGCATCGATTTATGACCTCGCCGACCCGCGATGGAAGGGCAAGACCGGCATCGCCAAGCCGTTGTTTGGCACGACTGCTTCGCACGTTGCGTGCCTGTTTGCCGCGTTGGGGCCGGATCGGGCGACGGAGTATCTCGACTCGCTCAAGAGCAACGAAGTGCAGATTCACGGTGGAAACAAGGGCTGCGCCACAGCCGTTGCCGGCACAGCGGCGGCTTTCGCCCTGACGGACACCGACGACGCAATCATCGAAGTGGAGGCCGGCAGGCCTGTTCGTATCGTATACCCCGACAGCACGGAGGATGCAATCGGTACCCTGTTCCTCCCCAACACGCTTGCCATCG
>JBARRC010000679.1:0-4587 GCA_049644045.1 Phycisphaerae bacterium | reverse complement strand
GTCGATGGCCTGGACATCATAGGTCGCGCTCGGAACGATCTCGCAGCCGGACACGTCGAGGAGACCCACCGTACTCCAATCCATGCAGTTCCACGTGCTTTGCAGCTCGGCGGCCATGAATGTCGGCACCGGTGCGGGCCCCGTACTAGCGGCCGCCTCGGAGACGGGTCCGGGCGAACCGACCCACCACTGCATGCCCACGTCACCCGGGAACAGCGCACTGGCTGTCAGCGTCACGCGCAGCGCGGTCTGGCGATCCGGGTAGTCGGGTGTGAACGCAAGATAGCGGTTCTTAGGTGCCAAGGGGGTCTCGGCTTGTGGAGGATCAAGCGTGCACGGTCCGATCACGCGAATCGGGCACACCTCGTAGGGACCTGTGTGGTTGTTCGTCGGGTCGGCATCGGCAATGTCCAAGATCACTCCGATCCAATAGTACCCATCCGGCGTGTCCCCCGGGATGGTTGGTGGGGCGACAACGTCGATTCGAAACGACGTCTTGGGACCGAAGCCCCTCACAAAATCATGGGAGCCGATCAGGGTGTCGGAGGTCGTTATCTCATCGTCCGTGGAAAGGTACACATTCACGTCGACGCTGCTGCTCCACGAGGCGGACGAATAGTTGTGGACCAGGTAATTCAGCTCGGACAGCGGGTCCCCTTTCAGGATCGTCTCCGGCGAACACTGCACGTCCAGGGGGATCAGGTCGAACGTGGACGGGACGTCGTCTGCGATGAATCTGTCCCGCACGTCCTCGAACATGCCCTGGGTCATCCGAGCGAATAATGTGTAGGAGGGAGTCCCAGAAGAGAGCACGGCGTAGACGGTGGCGTTGTCCAACCCGTCGACGTAATACGCGCCGCTTCCGCTCATGCCCCCATAAGCGACCCTGTTGATCTGTGCAAACGGCGGATTGTACGGGCAGGAGTCAAACGTTCCATACCAGTAGTACATGCAGCATCCATTGTAGGGGCTCGCTGCCGGGTAACCCGCGTTGTGAAAGGTATTCTCTGTGAAGAACGAGCAATGCGTATCATACCCGTACCCGTGCCAGTCCGTCAGGGCGCCGACCGGGCGATCCAGGTCCACCACGCCGACGTCGTAATTGAGGTAGCCATTCTCCGTCCATCCGCTCCACGCATGCAGTTCCACGCCGCTTACCGGGCCATAGGGCGCAGCACCACTCTCGTACGCCGGAATGATGACGACATCCGTCGACCACTCGCCCCCGTCGCCTTCGTGAACGCAGTGTCCGGCCGTGATCGCGTGCATCGGGTCGATCAAGGTCGCTGAGCCGACCCAGTTCGAACCACCTTGTGAAAAGAACATTTTGGCGTTGACGCGCCACGGATAATCTTCCTGATTGAACACCCGTTCAAGGGTTGAGAAGTTCGCGACGCCACCAACATGACCATCGTCCCCTACCTCGCGATCCCACGCTCCGACGCTGCCGGGGACCCAATCAGCGAGCAGGGTTTCAAGGTTTTCGGCACCCTCGAAGCCGCCCATGACCTTCTCGCCCGTGATCAGATTGTAGGAGACCGCCCAGTTCTCCATGTCTCGGTCATGCGCTACCGATCCTTGCGACTCAGCACGCAAGGGCATAGGGAGGTAGCTCTCAAGGTCGGCGGGAAGCAGCCTTTGCCAGCGCCGGTCGCCTTCATTCACGATCACCGCAGCCGACGGCACAGCGTGATCCACCAACGTGGCCTGCCCCGATGGGATCCGGCTGATCGAACCCTCCCTCGGATCGCCGGCAAGTGCAGCGGCCGATAGAACGACAGAACAACCAAACGCGGTTACAACCAACCGCTGATACGACATCCCTGGCGAACTTAAAAGCATCTTGATCCTCCCCTGGCGCCTAAGCGCGATGTGGCATACGCCGCGATGCCGCAAGCATTCTCTCGGCGCATTCCGAGTCACAGAACCCCATAACAAGCTAGCATAGTCTATTCTGATTCGTAGTTCAAGACCTGGGCTTGCGGTTGCGTCGGAACGAAACACGTCCAGGCTCCGCAAAGGGTTACCAATGAGGTTACTATAGGCCTCTGGCAGTCCAACCCTCCCAGGACGGGTGGCATGGGCAAACTTGTTTGCCCGTGCTTGGTATCCAGCAGACACGGGTAAGGTGACGCTTACCCATGCCACCCACCATCCCTCAGATCACGCGTGTCGGAGCACTAGCGCTGCCGCGGTGGTTGCGAGCGTTGCCCGCGGAGCTTGGAATCCACCCCGGTACTCTCGTCGAATGTGTGGGCCGAGGGGCAATGTTTGGCCAGGGTGCATCTGTTGCAGTGGGGTTTGCGGGCTGGGCAGACGTGACGGCCGTGCCAGATCAAGGCGTGGCCAACGAACGTCCAGTCCTTGCGAGAAAGAATCTCCATCAAATCACGTTCGATCTTAACGGCGTCCTTGCTGTCTTTGCCGGACCAGGTGAGTGCCAGGCGTGTGGCAAGACGGCCGACGTGCGTGTCAACGACCACGCCTTGGTTTTTCCCGAACGCGCTGCCCAGAACGACGTTGGCTGTCTTGCGCGCGACACCGGGTAGCGTCAGCAGGTCGTCCATGTTGTCAGGAACGCTCCCGCCGAACTCGTCTGCGACCTTCTTGCAGGCGCCCTGGATGTTCTTGGCTTTCTGACGGAAAAACCCCGTCGAGTGGATGATCTCTTCGATGTCTTCTCGTGGGGCGTCCGCGAGCGCCTTGCCTGTCTTAAACCGCTTGAACAGGACGGGCGTGACCTTGTTGACCGTTTCATCCGTTGACTGGGCCGATAGGATCGTGGCGACAAGAAGCTGCAACGGGTCTCTATGCGCCAGCGCGGTATTGGCCTGGGGATACAGCTTGCGAAGACCGGCAAGGATCTTCCGTGCTCGCTTTTTCCTGTTTTCCAATGATTCGGCGATCTTTGGCATGACCATTCCCTGTGAACACACCGGTTACAAACCGGTGCCACACACCGGATGCCCCGGCTGCACCCAGCGAACGTGCCCGTCCTCAAACACATCCTTCTTCCAAATGGGTACCTCTTTCTTGAGTGTGTCGATCAGCCACCGGCAAGCCTCGAAGCTTTCGGTCCGATGCCCGCACGCGACCGCGATCATCACCGACACCTCGCCCGGCAGGACGGCACCGAGACGATGCACTATGGTCACCCGCCCGGCTGACCAACGCTTTTTTGCCGCGACGGCCAGACGTTCGAGTTGCCGCCGGGCCATACCCTCGTAGGCCTCGTAGTCCAGGCGGACAATCGGTCCATGCTTAGGGTCTTCGTCCCGCCGCGTCGCGCCCTCGAACGTGACGATAGCGCCAAGCGTGGGATCGCCCGTGACGAAACCGAGGACGCGATCGACCCGGATCGGTTCATTTACGAGCTCAACCAGGATACGTTGATCGTTGACTGCTTCCACAACTGTTTCTGACCGACTGGAAAGTCGGTCCCACATATGATGTACCGGTCCCACATGATGTACCGGCTATGATGTACCTGTATGGTGTACCGATCCTACATCCTACCCACCGGAAACCGGCGGAATCAATGCAACTTCGTCGCCGGCTCGCAGCACCGCGTCGTCGCCGGCGAATTCCTCGTTGATCGCGAACCGGATCGTGCCCATGGCACGTCGAAGCCCTTCGTAACGCTCAGCAAGGAGACGGCGCAGATCCGCGAGGGTCGCACCGTCGGCCACTTCCAACGACACACTCTCCGCGTTCGCGAGATTCTTGGCAGGCCCGAGGAAGACAACATTAACGGTAATCACGGGTTCTTGCTCGATCGACAGCGCCGGTGCAGCCTCCTGGCGCTGACTCTTAATGCTGACCTGGCCGGCGATGTTGGCGACACCTCAGCCATGCCGCTGGGCTGTCCTACGGGGAGTGTAGTGCTAATTCGGTGTCATATCCAGGGCGACAATCGTTAGCGGATCGGTTTGCGAGCTTCAGGTTGCCGGACAACTGGTCAGAGCGTCTGTCATCGAGTACACTTAGCGTAGGTGGAGTGCGGCGGCTTTGCTTGAGGCGGTCGCCCATCGGGACAAATCCAGTCCATGCCACTAACGGACCCTAACCGGCGGCGTCGATGGCTGACCCGGCGAATCGCCGGCTTGTGGATGGTCGTGCTTGCATTGGGGCTCGCTGCCGCCGGTGTGGTTCTTGCGCTCCAACAGGCCCGGTCGCTTGCCTCCCGCCTGATGGCTCCGGCGGAGGCGCAGGCCCGCGTCATCGCCGACACGGCCCTGAAGCAGTTTAACAACCAGCTATACGCCGGTCTTCGCGCCGTGGCGGACCACCTGCAGGCGGGCGCGGATCGACGATGGGAGCCTCCCAGCGAGTTTCCCGGCTGGATTGACGGGCTCTTCACTTGGGACGGGCGCGACCTCGAGGTCATTGCGCCGCCCTCCGACGGTTCGGAGGAATTGTCCAAGCTGGTCGAAACGCGTCTTGAGGCGAGGCTGCAACGATCATCAGGGCAGACCGCGCAGCGGGTGGAGCTGCTTTACGAGTCGCTTGGCACCTTGCCGGTGGTGATCGCGTGTACGGAATCCGTGAATGCCGACGGGAAGCCGATCCTCATTGCCGGGCGTATCC
>JBARRC010000678.1:0-1726 GCA_049644045.1 Phycisphaerae bacterium | reverse complement strand
CGTGCGTGCACGCCGAGGGTTCTCTCTCGCGCGCGTTGCGACACGTTACGTATCTACCGGGTGGCAAATCAGGTTGCGTCGTGCAAATCGCCCGCTGGGCTGTGCGGGGCCGCGCTCGTGGTCGCGCCGCTGTGTTTTACATTCTGCGACTTGCTTTTGGACGCGCAGCGTTCAAACATAAGGGTGTAGCGAGTGGATTACATGTTGTTTGGGAGAAGACGCCAGTGTGGTACGAAGAGCCCGACATCTTCGAGACGATAGACACCTTCATGGCCGCCGTCCCGTGGGATGAGCATCGGATGGTGCTGGTGATCCGACGGGAGCATGGTGGTAGAAGCTACGTGCGGATGCGCACGTGGAACCGGCACTGGGTGAAGGGTTGCTGGTACCCCTCCAAGCGGTCCTTCGTGATTCCTTTGCGGAACGCCGAGGCGTTGGCCGAGGCCATTCGATCGGCCGCCCGCGGCGAGCCGTTAGGTGAGAAGCCCGAATGGTACGCCGAGCGAGAGCGGGAGGAGGCTGGGGAGGCGGCACCGGCCGAAGCGGAGATGGCGGGGAGTCCTACACCGCCCAATGGGTCATCAAGCTCATCGTCAAGATGATCGAGCCGTACGGTGGCCGCGTGTTCGATCCGTGCTGCGGTTCAAGCGGCGGATCTATTCGGTTCAGGAGTCTGTGCTGGCCTACGGCGCCGTCCGTCTGGATGGTGGCCGGGGGAGATCAGCGAGTGGGCTGACCACGCACCTGCTGACGAAGCAAGCCCACATACCGATCCGAGTGCCGGGGGCCGTCTTCAGCTCTTCGGCGCTACTGCTGGCCTGGCGTCCACTCGCAGGCACCCATATCAACGGAGTTACCGCTGACTCGCGGTTTCAGATCCAGGTCGTTCGGCAGAGGCTGGGCGGTGTTAGCGTCCCAATCTATGTCGGCTGTGTCTGCGGGTAAGGACTCATCATTTCCTGTATCCCGGCACGGTGAAGAATCTTGGATCCGGTAATCATTCTTGGATGCGTCGACAAACAACGGATCTGAATTGATATTCCCGGCGCCCGGCCAGCCGCCAGCTACATCGCTGTGTGTAATGTCCGTCGTCCCGCCGAGCGATGGGCTGTTGTAAATCTCGTTTGTCTGCGGCTTTTTCGCACTGTTATTCCAAACGACGGAGTTCCGAATCGCTGCGTCGCCCCGGTTGTCGTATAGTGCTCCACCATCGCCCTCGATGGCCTCATTACCCGTAAGCGTGCAATTGATGAGCTTCACCGCTCCTCCAAGTGTAAGAACGGCACCGCCCTCTGAGGCCTTGTTTCCGTGGAACAGACAGTTGACAAACACCGGCGCGCCGTCGTGGTTGAACACAGCACCGCCGCCCAGTGGGGTAGACTTATTCTCCCCCGTGCCATTGGAATAGAATCGGCAATTCACAAACGTCGGCGAGCCTCCGAAATGGTTGGCCACCGCTCCGCCGGCAAACTCCGCGGTATTCTCGGTGAAAACGCAGCGGACGACCTGCGCGCTGCTGTTTTCGAGATAAAGACCGCCGCCGGTCTCCGTCCACCCACGAGCAGCGCCGTTCTTGATAATGAAACCTCTGAGCACCGTGGACGAGTCGTTGTTGATGCTCTTTACAGCCCGCGATAGACTCCCCCCGTCGATGTAAGTTTTGTGTGCATCGGGATCGCCGGCTGAGGCGCTGCTCTCGGTCCCCGCGAAGCCGCCGCAGACCTTC
>JBARRC010000677.1:0-4410 GCA_049644045.1 Phycisphaerae bacterium | reverse complement strand
CCGCCACACAGATAGGCGTCATTGCCTATTACCTCAGGCTTGTGTTCTGGCCGCATCCTTTGTGCCTGGATTACGCGTGGCCGTTTGCACGAACCGCGTTGGACGTCCTGCGACCTAGCCTCGTGGTCGTGCCTTTGTTGGCCGGGACAATCTGGGGGTTTGTGCGAAGGCCGTGGGTGGGTTTTGTGGGGGCGTGGTTTTTCGTCACTCTGGCACCGACCTCCAGCTTCATCCCGATCAAGGACCCGCTGTTTGAGCATCGCATGTACCTGCCGCTGGCAGCCGTGATCCTCGCGGTTGTGATGGGCGTGCACGCGCTGTTGCACCGGTTGTTTACTTCCCCATCGTGGGGCGCCGTTTGGCGCAGGTCGATCGCGACCGTGTGCGTCGCCGCCATCGTGGCTGCTTCGATCTACGGCACGGCCCGGCGCAATTGGGACTATCGAAGTGACCTGGTCATGTGGAACGACGTGATCGCCAAGCGTCCCGGCAATCCTCGCGCCCACCTGGGCCGGGGAAAGGCATTGTTCGATGAGGGAAGAAGCGTCGAGGCGGAGATGGCGTTCAGGGAGGCCGTACGCCTCAAGCCCAAGTATCCGGACGCGCTTTACAACCTCGGGACCGCACTGAGTAAGAACAAAAAGCTGGATGAGGCCGTCGAGGCCTATCGTCAAGCCCTGCAACTCAACCCCCGGAATGCCAAAGCGCACTACAACCTCGGAAACGCTCTTAAGAATCAGGACAAGCTGGATGAGGCCCTCGTGGAATATCGTGAGGCTTTGCGGATCAAGCCGGACCATATCACCGCACACATCAACCTGGGCAATGTGCTTAAGGTCATGGGCCGGATCGACGAGGCCATCAAAGAGTATCAAAAGGCATTGACAATCGATCCGCGCCACGCCAACGCCCACTTCAACCTGGGCAATGCGTACCACGAACAGGGTCGGCTCGAGGAGGCACTCCGGGAATTCGAGGTGGCCCTTGCCAATAACCCCCAGCACCCCCGAGCCAGACAGTCTCTCGACGCAGCCAAAGCTCAATTGGGCCGGCCGGACACGGAGTAGCCCAACTGTGTTTGATCTAATCGCTTGCGACCGGTGCGGCCAGTTGTTACGGTGCTTCGCTCATTCTTGTGACATGAGGTGCGTGCCGTGACGAAGCAATTGAGGAGATTTGCCGTTCGCAGCCAGCGACTTCGCATCAGGCTCCGGCAGGCGATTACTAGCATAGGCCTCAGAGACGAATACTTCCTGATCCTGATTTCGATCCTGATCGGGGCGGCGACGGGGATCTTCGCGCACCTCTTCTTCTACCTGATCGAGATTGCACGCGACTTCGCGTACGGGCACGGTGAGCACGGCGGCCTGTTTGCAGGTCGGGCTTGGATGCTCGTTGTCCTGCCGACGCTCGGGGCGCTGGCGGTCGGTCATATCACCTACTTCTTCGCCCGCGAGGCCAAAGGGCACGGGGTCCCGGAGGTGATGGATGCGTTGTATCGCCAGGGTGGCGAGATTCGGCCACGGGTGGCGTCAGCCAAGGCGATCGCCAGCGCACTGACCATCGGTTCAGGAGGCTCGGCGGGAACGGAGGGGCCTATCATCCAGATCGGCGCCGCGATTGGGAGCAGCGTCGGGAAGTACCTCCACATTCAGCGGCGGCAGAAGGGGATCGTGGTAGCGTGTGGGGTGTCGGCCGGCATTGCCGCGATCTTCAACGCGCCCATCGCCGGGGTTCTGTTTGCCCGTGAAATCTTCCTTCAGGACTTTTCGTTTCGGACGTTCTCGCCCGTGGTGTTCAGCAGCGTGATCAGTTGCTCGGTCATGAACGCCCTGCGCCTGGGGGATGTAGCCATCTTCGAGGTCCGGGCGCTACGCGACGTGGGGTATGTGTTTGTCGGCTTCGAGCTTCCTTTGTTTCTGATCCTCGGCCTTCTCTGTGCGCTGGCGTCGGTTTTGTTCATCCGCGGTCTGTACCTTACGGAGGACCTGGCCGACCGGATCAAATTTCCCGAGCAGCTCAAACCGGCATTGGGGGCCGTCGGATTGGGGCTCACTGGGATCGCCTACCTGTATGTGACCCATACGCATCAGATGCCGGCGTTCTTCGGAAACGGGTATCCGGCGATCCAATCCACGCTGGGGTCCGATCTGTTCCAATGGACGGTCGGCGGGCTGCTGCTGCTGTTCGCCATGAAACTTGTTGCTACGTGCCTGACACTTGGCAGTGGAGGGTCCGGCGGCGTGTTCGCCCCCTCGCTGCTTATGGGCGCCGCGCTGGGCGGCGCCTTTGGTGTGGCATTAAGCGAATGCAATCTCATTGACCATACGAGTGCCAGCGCGTATGCGCTCGTGGGGATGGCGGCGCTGGTCGCGGGCACCACCCACGCACCGCTGACCGCCATCGTCATGCTTTATGAGATCACGCGTGAGCCGAAGGTGATTCTGCCGGTCATGTTCGCCGTCATTGTGGCCACGGCCGGAGCACGGTTCCTGCTGCGCGACAGCATCTACACGTTGAAGCTGCGTCGCCGCGGCGTGCGCGTCGGTGCCGTGACGGACCTGACCATCCTGCGCCGCATCACCGTTGACGATGTCGAGCGGCAGGCGGCCCAGTCCGTTCATCCGGAAGACCCGTTGCAGACCCTGATCGACGTGGCGGGGGAGACGGATGCGGTTGACTTCGTGGTCGTCGACGAGCACGACGTTTATCAGGGGATGGTGACGGGCCACGATGTCCACACGGCACTTTTACAGCCGGAGGCGGTTTCGCTGCTGGTTGTCGGCGAACTGGCCCGTGCGGGTGTTCCGACGATCGGTCCCCATGAGACGCTTGACATCGTGATGGACAAGTTCGCCCGCAACGACGTGGAATCGTTGCCCGTAGCCAGCCCTGCGGACAGCACGCGCGTTGAAGGTCTTATCACCCGCCAGGCCGTCATGCGCCGCTATCAGGAGGAATTGGATCGCCAGACGGGGTGACGGCCCTCAAAAGGGTTGTGTGGGCGGAGATTCGGGGATAGGCTCAAAAAAAAATGAGAATGTGGGCAAGTTCTATTTGACAGGATCAGCAACGACCAGGTAATATACCGAACATCGAGCCGGCTTGTTGAGCTGGTCACTCTTGGGGGGCTGGGTCAACTAGGTGTCACATCCCGGCTCGCTAAGAAGGGGGAGCTAATTGGAGGGTGAAAGTGGGTGGCCCGTTTGGGTTATGCTTGTGGTGTGCGCATGCCATGTGCGTATAGATGCGACATGGTTCATGCGATGCGAATGACACTACCTGCCCGATGGCCTGCAGCATCTTGACGGGGTACCGGTGGAATTCCCTGGAGGGGGAGGAACACCCGGCAACGCGTCTCGTATACGAGGAAGCGGCGCCGGGTGTTTTTTTACCCCGGTTCCGCCGTTTTCCCACCAACGCTATCCCGGATTATTCATACCGCTGAGCACGCAAAGAACGCAGAGTATTGTTAGAAAAGAAGTTACGGCAGAATCAGAGAGCGTTGCATCTCAACAGTATGTAAACCGTCTGATTTACCGTAACCTCTTATCTTTCGCCCCTCTGCGTTCTCTGCGTGCTCCGCGGTGAATTATCCGCGCTATTGGAGGTGCGCGAGGCGTTCCAAGGTCTTTACGAGTGCTTGCGTCCCCTCCCGGCCCTCGCCGGCAGCCTGGTTGGCCGCGAGAAGCTGCGTCACCAACGACGTGCCCGGAAGTGGAACGTCACTTTGACATGCGGTCGACAGGGCAATCCGCAGATCTTTCTGCTGTAAATCAATCATGAACATCGGGGCGAAGTCTCGCGTGAGCATGCGCGGACCGAGGTTGTCCAGTGCCCACGAACCGGCCGCTCCCTTCGAGACCGCCGTCAACATGGTCGCGGGATCGAGCCCAACCCGCCTGGCGAACACCATGGCCTCACTTGCCGCGAGGAGGTTAAGTCCGCAAAGGACCTGATTGCATAGCTTGGTAAGCTGACCGTTGCCGACCGGCCCGCAATGCACGGTTGACTTCCCCAGCACCTCGAAGATTGGCTTCGCCCGAGCAACGTCCCTTTCATTGCCGCCAACCATGATCGAAAGCGTGCCCGCCTCAGCCCCGGTCTTCCCGCCGGACACGGGAGCGTCAAGGAACGAGCCGCCGACCCGCGCAACCTCGGCGGCAACCGAACGCGCGATTTCCGGCGCGATGGTTGACATGTCGATACACAGTGTGCCGCTCCGCAGTGCCCCGCAAACACCTTCCGGCCCGAGATACACGGCTTCGACGTCGGGCGAATCACTGACTACCGAGATGACGACCTCGACATCGCGAGCCAACTCGGCCGGCGATTCCTTCCAGAGGGCCCCCTCGTGGATGAGGGCCTCCACTTTCGCCCGCGTACGGTTGTATACACGAAGTGCGTAGC
>JBARRC010000676.1:0-4758 GCA_049644045.1 Phycisphaerae bacterium | reverse complement strand
TGGAGCATCTACGAAGACCTCTACGTGTATCACGAGTACATCGTTCCGGGCGCTACGTTCGAGATCCAGTTGGTTCCGATGGGCTGCGAAGGGTCGGAGGATGCTTACTCGGAGCCGCTGACGATCGGTTCGAGCATGTGGGGCGATGCGGTCGGGGAGTATAACGAAGGCGCCTGCTGTACCAGGCACGAGTATGAGGATTGCTGGACCGCGCCCAACGGCGTCGCCAACTTCGACGACATTTCGTCGTTCGTGGACAAGTTTAGAAACCTGGGCGGTGCGCCACAGAAGTCGCGGTGCGATATCGCCGGTGAGTCGCCGGACGGCATTCCCGACCAGCTTTGCAACTTCGTCGACATCTCGTATGACGTTGATGCGTTCCGTGGTCTGCCGTATCCGTTCCCGTATCCGCCGGATGTGCTCTGTCCGTAGAGCGACGAAGTGCGCGATAGAAATGAAGTCTGAGCGGGGCGGCGTGACGTGTTTCCGCCGCTCCCGCTATTGCCTTATGCCTCTGCCTTGCTGAATTCGCTAGAAAGCTCGTCCCACAGGTTTCTTCGAGGGTTCGCAAGGCGATCTGCGGTATATGTTGAGGATGCGATCCAGCTTTTCATTGCCGAGTTCGAGTTGATAGGCATAACACTTCTGCGAACACAGCCCGAGTTTTGGTGCCAATGCGACGGCAGTGTCCTGCTCTTGGCGATCCACCGCGGCACTCTTGTAGGCCGCCAGCCAGCCATCCTGTGCCACGTGCCTGGCGGTCTGCTCCAGCGCGTCTGGCAGACACGTCAGGGCGCGAAGCACGACGAGCTGGAAGCTTCGACCCGGCTTCCAGTGCTGCGAGTGGGCATGCTCGCAACAAAGGTTGGTCAGACCAAGCGCGGCCGCGGTTCGCCGGAGAAACTCGATCTTCTTGCCGGTTGCGTCAATGGCGCTCACGGACCAGTCGGGTCGCATGACGGCCAAGGGCACGGCCGGGAAGCCCGCGCCGGTTCCGACGTCCAGAACGGTCTGCACGGCGATTTTGCGCTCCCGGATCCACAGAAGCGGAGCCAGCGAGTCCGCGTAGTGTTTGACAGCCGACGCCACCGGCTCGGTGATCCGGGTGAGGTTCATCGTGCGATTGGTTTCGATGACCGCCTCGAAATGCGCCCGGAGCTTATCGAGTTGGCCCGGCTCGATGGGCAGCGCCCAGCGGGACAGGGCGGTTGTCAGCGCGCTGTCGAAGGCATCGGGTGTACGGTTCATCCATTTCATCATGCGCCATGATGCGGGACTACGCCAGCGGAGCGCGGTCAGTAGACCGCTTAAGATCGGCGACGGACGGTGCCGATAGTAGCTACCGGTTCATCACGAAGGTGTTTTCCGTGTTACCGAACTTCCTGATCATCGGCGCGCAGAAGTCGGGGACGACATTCCTCCATGCCTGCGTGCGCGAGCATCCCAACGCTTATATGCCTCTCGAGGAGATCCCGTTTTTCGAGGACCCTGACTATTCGCAGAATGACATTGAGTCGTTTCAAAGACTGTTCGCGGGGGGCTGCGAGAAGAGGGCGATCGGGACGAAACGGCCAAATTATCTGCACAAGCCGGAGTGCCCGGAGCGCATAGCCAAGCACATTCCCGACGCGCGGTTGATCCTGGTCTTGCGGGATCCGGTGGACCGCGCGGTTTCCGCCTATTACCATTTTATTCGAACCGGATTCGCGCCGGTTCGCGAGATCAATCGTGGACTGCCGGAGATCATCCGAGGCCAGCACGCCGAACACTATCCCAGGGCGGCCCAGATCATCGAATTCGGGTTCTATCATAGGCAGTTGCGTCGCTATCTGGACTGCTTCCCCAGGGAGCAGATGCTCATTCTGCTCTATGATGACTTGCGGCGCGACCCGGTGGGCTGTTTGAAAAGCACCTTCCGCTTTCTGGGCGTGGACGAAACCTATAGACCTGCCTCGCTGAGTCGCCGGCCAAACGCTTCCCTGCATTCTCTGGCGCGATTGCGGCTTCAGACGCTCGCCAATCCGATCCGCTATACCTACAGCAGCGATCGGATGCGAATGTTTGCACGCGAGAGGATCGGCGCCCTGGGCTCGGCGGCGTTGAAGGCGGTCGGTTTGATGGACCGGGCGGTTCTATCTCGCGTGTGCGGCAACACCAGGCCGCGCCTCAGCCCTGCGCTGCGGAAGATGCTGTCGGCGATCTACCGGGAGGATACCTCGAAGCTTGTAGAGCTGCTTGGTGTCGATCTCGGGACCTGGAAAGTGTTTCGTGGACGGGATTGCGAACGAGGTGACGGATAATCCTCGCATCACATTCGGGATCATCGTGCTGAACGGCCATCCGTTCACGCGCTATTGCCTGCGCGCCCTGTATCCTTTCGCTCACCAGATTATCGTTGTCGAAGGTGCGACCAAAAACGCCGCCGCCATCGCCGGCTCTGACGGACACTCCACGGACGGGACGTTGGAAACTCTGAGGGATTTCAAGGCGCGCGAAGACCCGCAAGACAAGCTCATCATTGTCACGGCGGAGGATGAAGGCCACCCCAACGGGTTCTGGCCGGGCGAAAAGGATGAGCAGAGCCGGGCGTATGCTCGCCGGGCTACGGGGGATTACCTCTGGCAGGTGGACGTCGACGAATTCTACAAGTCCCGGGACATGCAGGCCGTGCTGGACATGCTCCGCGACAGGCCTGACATTACGGCGGTGTCCTTCAAGCAAATTGCATTCTGGGGTGGATTCGAGTACGTCACGGACGGGTGGTATCTGCGCCGGGGCGCGGACATCTTTCACCGGTTGTTCAAGTGGGGGGAGGGCTATCGCTATATCACGCATCGCCCTCCCACCGTCCACGGTCCTGACGATCGCGACCTCCGCACACTTCGCTGGGTGCGGCCGCGCGAGCTGTACAGGCAGGGCATCGTGCTGTACCACTATTCGTTGCTGTTTCCGAAACAGGTAGCGGAGAAGGCGCAGTATTACGCGGCAGGACCTTGGGGCCGGTATTCGCACGGCGCGGTGCGCTGGGTCGAAGAAAACTTCCAATCGCCGATCCAACGACCGTTTCAGGCGCATAATGTGCACACATATCCGAGCTGGCTCGAGCAATACGACGGCGAGCACCCGGAGCAAGTGGAACGTATGCGGCGGGACCTCGCCTGCGGGCGATTGCAGGCTCTCTGCCGTGACAACCGGGATATTGAGCGGCTTTTATTGTTGCGATCCTACAGGCTGAGCCGCTGGTTGTTGCGGCGGCTTTGGCCCATCAGCGCCTGGCGATACTCGCCGCGAAAGTTCGTGACGCAGCTTGCGCACCGTGTGGCCTACGAATACGAAGCCGGCCGGTTGGGTTTTGTCAGGTAAAGGAGGTTGGCGGACGTGATTTCGGTCTTTTCGCAGATCCAGGAACAGGGAATCAACTTCATTGATATCGGTTGTCGAGGGGAGCTGGACAAAAAATGGAAGTCCTTGTTTAGTGCCTTGAACTATGTCGGATTTGATCTGGATGAGGAAGAATGCCGGAGACTGGCTTCACTGTCGTCGCCGTACAAATCCGTCCGCTATCTGCCGTACGCGATCGCCGGGCATGTCGGTCAGGCCGAGCTGTATGCCACAAAAGCGCCGTACTGCTGGTCGCTCCTGAAGCCGAGGCAAGCGTGGCTGCGGCGTTTTGCGTTCGCCGATCTGTTCGAAGTGGTGGGGAAATCCAAGGTCGACTGCGTGACACTCGATCACCTCGCCGGAACCGAGAAGTTACAGGCCGATATCCTGAAGCTGGACACGCAGGGGCTCGAAGCGCCTATTCTGAAGGCAGGAACCACCCTGTTACAGGATGCGTTCTGCGTCGAATTGGAGACCGGCTTCATCGAGTGCTACCACGAAGAGACTGTGGCCGCCGTGGCCGACACCTTCATGCGGGAGCACGGTTTTCTGCTCTTCGACATCACCGTCCATCGCGTCGGTCGCGCAAACCCATTTGCCGAACAGAGCCGCCAGCAGGTGATGTGGTGTGAGACGCTGTGGCTGCGTGATTACCTCGCCGGAGAGTCGCGGCCTATCGACATCCCGCTGCCCGAGCGTGAAAAGGTGGTCAAAGCCCTGTACATCTGCAAAGCGCTGGGCTTTGCGGATTACGGGTTCGAGCTTGCCGGCTACTTTTATTCGAAAGGACTACTGAGCGACGAGGAGATGGCATCCCTGTCGGAGAAGGATGCGTGGGCCGAATGCGATTAGCACCGTGTCTCCACAATCCTGCGACTATAATCACAAGGCAAGCCGCTACGGAGGGATGCATGAGGTTGTTTTGTCGAATCACTACCTCACAGCGATCAAAAACGCACCGAAGCGCACGACATACGAATCTTGAAAAACCACCCCCAAGGGGACTCGAACCCCTGTTGCCCGATTCACAACCTACTGCGCCATCTAGAGTTACGCAAGAACCAGAAAACGTCTTGGCGCCCAGCTTGGCGCTTTCCGTGCAGAATAACCTCGGTTTGGCGGCCATTGTAGCCGCGTGGCCGGAGCTGCCGGAAGTCGTCAAAGCGGGCATTGTGGCGATGGTGCGGGCGGCAATCGACGACGAGACCGCGAGGGAATGCGAGTAGATGCACAACACGCACAGAGCCGTTTCAACGTCTCGGCGGCATCTGTGTACCTCTGGTCAAGAAGCGCGTTTCCCACCCACTGACACTTCTGACACTGACAAAAACCCAGCTGGCGGGGTCACGAACCGGAATTGTGTCAGTCAGGGCTGTC
>JBARRC010000675.1:0-8569 GCA_049644045.1 Phycisphaerae bacterium | reverse complement strand
TGGGCAGCCTTTGTAACATGCAGGTGTGGCCCGCGTTTCATGTCCGATTGGTCGTCGGGATCGCAGTGAATACAAAGGAATTCTTCAAGTGTCTTGTTCTCAGGGTTAATCACAGACAGTTTGAAGTATGCACAGACGAGCCGGCGTTGGCTCTGCGGGTCTGCATCACTCCAAATCTCGAAGTACTGGCACCAGACATCCTTCGCGCTACTGCGGAAGTACCATTCGCTATAGTCTCTGTTTCCCCTCGGTCCGTCATGTGCTCCAAGCACCGTACCGTTTCCGGACTTATCGTGCGTGATGTCGCACCCGACAAGCTGGTCCGCGCGCAAGGGCTTGAGCATGCGTCCAATCGTCCTGCGACGGCTCTCCAAGTCCCTCGTTTTCAGCCTGATGGTTCCCATCTACTCCCCCATCCCAATCTCGGTTCGCTCTTTTGTAGTAAGCCCAAAGAGATTAGCCACGTGATTGTCGAGCTCTGTTTGCGCAGTTGCATCCCCTGGGCTAGCGATCAGACCGTCAACCAGGCTCTGCATGCGACGCATGATTTTTGGAGGTACTTCGGCCGGATTAGGGATACGGACGTCGTTCAGCGTCTCCACTTCCAGCATCGCGTACCCTCGGCTGTACTTGTGGGAGAAGGTAATCAGTTGCCAATGTCCTATGGCCGAATTGAGGATGGCAAGCAAGAACTTCAGCAAGCCGAGATCAACTGTGTTCGATTTCGCGATGATGAATGGGCAGCGGGAAACGGCATACTTGCCGCTTGCGTCGAGAGCGAAGCGCGGCTTGAGAACAAGGTGCGGAATCACCAACTTCGGACACATCATCGTGTCCGGCGAACGTGGCCTAACCGGCTCCCACCAGGCAATACCGCCGCTTGCCACCGACTTGCGACTCTTCAGAGCCCGACGATTGTCCTGCAGGTAGGCCCATGTATCCGGGTAGCGAGCCTTTAGTCTTTCCTCCCCGAGCCGCGTATCGCCCTCATATGGGAAGAACACTGCCTGGTGTGTTCTGGCAGGTACGGAGTAGGACCGCATGTTCCGATCTCTGAGAAAAGGAACCCATATGCTACGGTCTTTTCGTGGAACATCAGCCGCGTCGCGCACGAAAACCGAGTCGGCTCCGGTTACCATACCCTGCCGAACGCTCGCAACGTCGCCGAGCAACAGGCACTTCTGGAGCTTCGCGGAGATACACACTTGCTCTGGAGATGTGATGACCCAATGCTTGTCCTTGAACGCTTGCTGATCGACCTCGAAGACCTCAAAGAGGTCATTCTTCGTCCAGCGTTGCTCAAGCGTCATTTGGAGCGCTCGGCCTACGAACTCGCGGCAGCGCACAACAGCAGCCGGAGGCGGGTCCCTGTCAATCTCCGACCGTTTCTGAGCAATGAGCAGAATGACGTAGGATCCGACGCCTTCGAACACCGGTATCTCTGACAGGTCAGCGACAACATGTATCCAGCATTTTTTGGCGAGGATATCTCTCAACGGCTTTGCGTTTGCAGCAATGAGGAAACTGTGCGGGAGGACGTACAGTAGATAGCCTTCCGGCCGCAGTAAGTGGAGAGCGAGTTTGATAAACGCGAGGAAAAGGTCGCATTTCCCGCGAGTGTCACCCGCCATGAGATCTGTGACACGGGTTTTCATCACATCCTGAAGGCTGTCCCATTTCACGAAGGGAGGGTTGGCGATGACCGCATCAAATGAATGGCGAAGAGGCGAGTCCTTCTGAACGAACTCGATAGCCTCGGCATTGTGTATCGTGAGCTTCTTTGGGAATGTCCCGGTCAGGCTAAAATGGAGAAGTGACAGGGACAGTTCCGTCGCCTTGCACGCGCTAGGATCAACGTCAATGCCTACAGTGTTCCTGAATGCCGACATGGCAGCGTTGCCGTCGCCACCGTTGTGGAGCGTGTCGCATTGCATCTCGAGCAAGGTTCTGAGGAACATACCCGAGCCACAGGCCGGGTCGATCGTCGCTATGTTCCGGAAGGTCCGTGGCGGCAAGTGTTCACGAAGAAATCTGGCAAAGAATCGCGCAATGTACTGGGGTGTATACACGCCTCCCAACGACCTGTCGACAACTTCCTCCGGCAACTCTTTGAAGAGCCGCAACTGTGGGGAATCCTTCTCTTTTAACAGTGATACGTAGCTCTCATAGATTCGGCCAAGTGCATGCTTTGAGATTAAGGAGAAGTCGTACTTGTAGGGCGCAAAGCGATTGAAGTAGAAATCCTTGAGTAGTGCGCGCAGCGTCTCCTCGTCCAGCCCGTCAAAGAAGGAGAGCCGCTGTTTGCAGTCTTGGAGGACCTTTGGCAAGTGGCGGTGCCCTAGCTTGCGCATGCACGCCGTCACGCAGGTAGTGAGCGTCTGTGTAGCGTGTGCGGAGTCCTGTGCTTCCAGCAGTAACTCGCCGTGTAGTTGACCCCGCCATCGCTGGGTATCTTCCATGACTCGTATGAAGATCAACGTGTTGAAGAGCGACGAAATCCGCTCGTTCGTCGCGTCTTGTCCCAAGTCTGCGCGGAGGGCCTTCTTCCACCAGCGGATCGTCGCAATCAAGGTGTCATCGAGTGCCTTGAATTCGGGCGGAGGAGGCTTGGCCGTAGCCAACTCGAAGGAGTCAGCCTGCCACACATTCGGTACTTCTGCGCGCGCTCTATATATGGGCTTCGCAAGCTTAGTTCGGTTGAAGATGTCTATGCTACCACTGGGGTCGGGTAGCAAGTGCCAATCCACCAAGTTGTTATAGGATATCGATAGAAGCCGCAACCGCGAATCGGCGTCAAGCTCCGCGTAGGGCCGGTCGCGGCGCAGGAACGAGATGACTGCGGCGTTGTCCAGGCCGTGTTCAACGAGCAGATGGCCGTTTGTGAAATCTTCGGTGCCGGGATAGTCGACGATCTCGTCACTTGGCTTCCAGCCAGCAGATTCTGCGAATCTCTGTAGGTCCCGAAGCCGCTCGGGTGCCGCATATTTCTTGTCCGTCAGACGAACCACGATCTTGAGAAGGCTAGGCATACGGCTGCATCACTCCGTGGGCCGGCGGGCGAATCGTGCCCTCGAGCCCGTCGCGGGCGTTGTCCTTGGACTGCCGCGCGGCTTGGACGGCGGCCTGGGCCGGGTAGTCGGTCGTCCACGTCACAGCGGAGTTGTTGAGGTCCACGACGTCGCCGGCCGCGAGCCCCAAATCGGCCAGGTGGCCGTTGACGTACATGACGAAGTTGTTCCGCCAGGCGTGGAACCGGGCGTCCCGGCGCGGGATACAGTCGTTGGCCATAACAGCTTGCTCCTATGCGAGCTGACCGGCACAGCAGCGTCCAGCCCGCATTATCGCCGTGCCGAGTGGCCGGTGTCAACGAGTATCGGGCCTCGGCGGCGTGTCAGGCAGGGGTGCCCCATCCATCCCGGCAATTCGTTGGTCCGGACAACCGTTTCTGCGCGTCGCCGGGATGGGTGGGGGACGGACCGCCACGTACAAGGCACGTGTATTGCTCAATCCGTCCCCCATCCTTCGCCCACAGCATCGGCATGGTAACGCACGCGTGCCGGGGGCGAAGGGTGAGGCACCCCCCAACAGAGCAGAGCCGCGCCTGCCTGTGCGTGTACGCACGCAGACAGGACCGTCAGGGAGCGGATATCCGCGCAGGCTGAAGCCTGCGGCTCGCTGCAACCCCTTCACAACGATTCCAGTAACTGCGCTACCTCGGTTCTTTCCTCGTCCGATAGCACGTGATGCGTCTCGTCAATCCTCTGTGCGTTCTCGAGGTTTGATCGTGCAGCGTCCGCTTCGTTGCCCATCTCCACGAGTACATGAGCGAGATGAAGCAGGGCCTTCGCCCGCGTGACGTGTTGCGTTTCGGCCAGCCCGATACATTTTTCGAGATCCTTGCGGGCCTCTTCCAACCTACCGAGTTTGAAGAGCACGACACCGCGCGTGTCGAGTAAATGAACGTTGTCTGGATGCCGGGCGACACCCTTGTCTACGAGCCTCTTGGCCTCCTTCAGGCCGTCCTCGCCCCCAGAGAGCGCCAGCACCCAAGCCAGGTCATTCAACGTCTGCCAATGATGCGGCTCCAGCGCCAGGATTCGGCGATAGGCCTGCTCAGCCGCGTCGAATTGATCGGCCTGGTGCGCAACTCGAGCCAGCTCAAGGTGGGCAGTGATGTTCGCAGGCTGCTGCGCGATCACCTCCTCGAACAGTGCCCGCGCTCGATCGATCTTCCCCACGCGCAGCGCCAGTCTTGCAAGCAGGTTTCGCGCTGGGACGTTGCTCGGATCGGTCTCAAGCACGGACTCAGCCAGTTCGCGTGCGACACGCACGTTGCCCGAATCGGCCTCCACCCCCGCTCGGGCGAGGATCAACCTGAGGTCGCTGGGGTTCGCGCCGAGCGCCCGAGTCGCAAGTTCATCCGTTTGCCTCAGATCGCCGCGCTTGCCGGCGAGTTCGATCAGTTGTAACCAGGCGGTGACGTTCCGCGGATCGAGCTCAACCACATGTTCCAGAACGGCGGCGGCCTCGTGGGTTGCTGCGGAAGTGTTTTCCGCCAGCAATGCGGCGGCTCGAATGGATAGAAGCTCCGAGTTATCGGGGAATCGTCTCAACAGGTCGTCGAGCATCTCCCGTCCCCGGTCGCGGGCTTGCGGCTGATGGCTGACCACGAGCGTCTTGGCCAACATCCGTTGCAGATCAAGGTCATCAGGTTCAATCCCCAGACCGGCCTCCCAAGCGGCGATGGCCTCATCGAGCTTGCCCGATTTCCGATAGAACCTACCGAGCGCTGCGTAGCCCTTCGCAGCCCTTTCCGTGAAGGTTGTCAAATGGGTATAGTCCTTCTCGGCCAAGTCGAGCTTGCCGGCGGCCGCATAGAACTCGGCTCGCATCAGGTGGGCGGTAAAATCGTTGCGTTGACTCACCTCGGCATCGAGGAGGGCCAGGGCTTCGTCACTCCTGCCCTCCGCACGCAAAATCGACACCCTGCCGGCCACGACGGCCGGCAGCTCCGGAGAGATCGCCTCCGCCTCGTCCAAGCGTTTCATGGCCCGGTCCACGCCCTTCTCGTGCGTGTAAACCAGCGTAGCCAATGCGACCCGTAACGCCGCATCTTCGGGATCGGCCACGACACGCCGCTCCAGCTCTGCGATGGCCGATTCGTAGTCTCCCAGGCCAATGGCTACGTCGATACGGTGCGCGCTCAGCGCCGAAAGGTTCTCGGGCATACCATCGAGGATCGCCGCCGCCTTGGCGAACTGCTGCTGCCGTTCCAGCAACGTGAGCAGTCGCACGACGACATCGACCTGGCTGGAGTCCGAAGTGACCGCCAGGCGATAAGTCCTCTCCGCTTCGCTATCCTGACCGAGCATCTCATACATACGCCCGAGAGCGAGGGCCGGCTCCGACCAACCCGGATCAGACCGGATGCAGTGGTTGAGCATATCTTCGATCTGTCGTTGCCGCGTCTTCCACCTTTGACCGACTGGGAAGTCGGTCCCACAATCGCCGCGTAACCAGAGCTTGGCCTGCTCGACGCGCCAGAGCAGACCACGCTCGCCCTCAACGCTTTTGAGTTCGTCAATGAGTCTCTGTGACTCCTGCGTGTCTTTTTGTACCTCGGGAAGCGTCAAGAGCCCCGCGCGAAGCTGCACGTTGCGGGGATGTTCACGTGCAAGCTCCTGCAGCAGTGCGAGACCCTCCTCCCGCACCCCATGCAGCAAGATGAACTGCGCCAAGGCGATTCGCGCTTTCAGTTGCTCCCGGCCCGTAAGATCAGCAACAGCCTCTTGAAGCGCCCTGCGAGCCTCCTCCTTCCGGTCGCTCGCGGCGTACAGTTCCGCCAGCAGAATCCGTGGGATCGCGGAGTCTTCGTCCACCGCCGACTCGAGCTGGGCTATCGCATCATCAACCCGGCCCTTGTCTGCGGCGATCCCGGCCAGCAGGATGCGGATCCGGCCAACCTCAGGGTTGGTGTCACGCAACGACACCAATTCCTCAGCATCAGGCACGCGTGCCATGTATTCCTCGTAAGCGGCCAGGGCCCGACGCGCCTGACCCGTCTTTTCGTACGCCCTCCCCAACAGCTTCCACCCCCGGGGAATCTGCGGCTTGCCGGCAACGAAGGTCTCGAGCAGATTGATCACCGCGTACGGCTTCCCCTCTGCCTCCGCCACGGTCGCATCGAGCAACGCGAGTAGCTCGGTCGTGGACGCACTCGTGTCACTCACGGCAGGGATGGCGTTCCGGTACGCTTCGACGGCCGCCCGCGCTTCGTCCACCCGGCCTCCTGCCAGGTAGAGGTCGACGGCCGTGGGCATGAACGCGCTGCGACGGTGCTCGGGCAGTTGTTGAAGCGCTCGATCAGCGAGTGCCACGCCATCCTCTGTTGCTCCCCGCAGCAGCGCGAGCTTGCCTGCTGTCGTGAACCTGGCCAGAGCCGCCATATCGGCGTCGACATCGTAGGTCTCGAGCGTCGCCTGATCGATCCGCTCGAGTCGCTGGAGCTCGATAGCCGCCCGATCCAGCTCCCGCCACTCCATCCACTCCCCGGCAAGTGCCAGCAGCACGGTTGGATCGGTCGGGTGAAGCGCATCGGCGGCCTCGAGGTCTTCTCGTGCCAGGATTTCGTTGTTGTTGCGTAGCCTGTGGAACCGGCCGCGCTGTGCCCGTGCCTCGGCAGATTCCGGGTTGGCCGCCACGGCCCGGTTCAGCCAGCTTAGCGCCGTCTCCCCGGCGGACACAGAATCCTCGCGCATCGCGAGTTGCGCGAGCAGGGCGTAGGCCTTGACCTGATCGGGGTGCCTCTCAACGAGTGTCACCATCACGTCGGCAGCCTCTTCGTCCCTCCGTTGCGCGCCCAGCGCCCGACCCAGCCAGAGCATCGTGTCGGCGTCGTCTTGATCGGCCTCCAATCGTTGTCGGCACACGTACGCGCACTCGGCGTAGTCGCCGATCCTGTAGTACAGTTTTGCCAATTGCGTGTAGATTTGAGCGTCATCGGGTCGGCTTCGCAGCAGTCTGCGATAGGCGCTAATCGCCGCGGCGACGTGTCGGCGCTCCACAGGCCGAACCGCCAGGTTCGCCTCCGCATACCGCGCCAATATCTCCTCATCGTCGGGGTACTTCGACAGATAAAGTTTGAGCTGCTTGCACGCCTCCGCCCCGTCCCCCTTCTCCAGTGCAACTTCCCCGGCAGTTAGAGCTCTTTCAGCGGTGACGCGTTTCCGCACGTAGTGCCCGACCACGGCTCCGCCCCCCAACAGGGCCGTGACCAGCACCAGAATAACCAAAGCCTTCACGTTGATCCGCGAGGGGTGATGTCGGTTTCTCATGAGCACGGCTCTTATCTGCGTGGAAGCCACAAAAAATGCCGGTGGTGTACCGCCCCCGGCCGATGAGCGCGAGCGACCGGTCAAAACCCCGCGCTCGCGCTTGGGGTTCAGTAGGATATCGCGCATTCGCGGACGCTAGTTTAGGGGTTGGCCAAAAAGGATGGCATCGCCCTCCGCCGCAAGCCGGGGAAGACGATGCCGATATATCAGCCTCGCAGGAAAGCCGCTTTACGCGGACCGACGCCTGATCCAGCCGACCAGGACGAGGCCGAGGCCGCCTAGAAAAACAGCACCGGGAGCCGGGATCGGCTCGATCGACTGCACCAGAACGACCAGGTCCTGATAGTCACCGTCCGTCCAGTCCTCAAACGCGAGAATGAACTCCTCGTCGCTGAACGTACCTGGCGACTGTCCGGGAAGGTTTAACACTGTATGGTCGTCACCCTGGTAGACCAAAGCCCGCGGTGTATCACCGTTCAAACTGTCCTCGGTATAGAAGGTGCCGAACGACTCGAGGAAAAAGCCGAACATGGGAATTCCGCCGGGTGAGAATATACCGCTGAATGTGTCCAACTGGATACCGCCGCCATTGGCAGTCTGATCCAGGATCACCCTGACGTCGCCATCCCCCTCGAACGTGATCATCGCGGAGTCTCCCTCCGTGGCCGCCCCAGTGAAGATAGTGGCCTTTTTGGAGGGCTGCCCGAAGCTGTAGAGGCCAAACGTCTGGTTGGACGCGCCCGAGGTCAGTTCGATGATGAAACTCGCAGTGGGATTGCCGCTCGTCTTGGTAAAGATGGCGAAGGGATCCTGGTCCTCAACGGCATTGATTCCACCGCTGACCGTAAGGTCATCGAAAATCGTTTGGAGAGAATCCTCGCTGGAACCCGGCCCGAAGGTGACGGGCCGCTTATTCACTGCGTCGGCTTTCGCCGTGCCGACAATGGAAAACGTGCAGAGTGCTGCGACCAATAGTGCAGATAAGACGTTCTTCATATCGCTTCCCCTCCGAAAGTCTAATGCTATACCCGAGACGTTCTACTAAAGACAAGGTCCCGGCCCAACGAACCATGTTACCAGGGTAGACCTGCGAATTTCAAGTTCATTCTGCATTTTTTTCGTAGTGACGTTATCGGTATACGGGGAGCGTCCGAGTAATCCTGTTGTCGCAGTTCAGGCGTCATTTTGGTGGCACTTTCGGTGTATGTACTGTGCCGAGAATCCTTTCTCGGCAC
>JBARRC010000674.1:0-2498 GCA_049644045.1 Phycisphaerae bacterium | reverse complement strand
GTTGTGAACTGTGCCTCGATGACTCTCGCGGCAAGGATATTGACCGGCTGATCGACAATTGGAAGGCCTTCGACCCAACGGTCTTTTTCAGCGTCCCCCGCATTCACGACCTGCTTGTGAGCAGGTGCAAGGAAGACCCTGACGTAGCGAACATCGTCTTTGGCGGCCGGCTGCGGTTCGTCTTTACTGCCGGTGCATCGTTACCGGTGCATGTCGAAGCCGCTTATCGTGAACATCAGATCCCCGTACTTGAGGGTTGGGGCCTGACCGAAACATCGCCGTGTGTCACGGCTACAACAAAGGACGGCACCTGGAAAAGCGGGTATGTGGGCCTCCCGCTGCCCGGCGTGTCGGTCCGCATCGACAGCGACCAGGAAATCATGGTCAAAGGGCCGAACGTCATGGAAGGCTACCTCCACGATGTGGAGGCCACCGCGCACGTTATCACCGAAGATGGATGGCTCCGCACGGGCGACCTCGGCGAGTTCACTGAGGATGGGCTGCGCATCCTGGGTCGAAAGGATGGTACGTTCAAGCTCACCACCGGTGAAAAGGTGCACCCGCTGCGCGTTGAAACCATGCTGGTCAACGAGTCGCCATACATCAGTCAGGCCGTGGTGGTGGGAAGCGGCAGGGACTACGTCGGGGTGTTGATCTACCCGGATCTCGCCAATCTGCATTTCTGGGCGGCTGATCACGACGTGGACTCGGATAACCTACTCAACAATCCCACCGTACATGAACTCTATGCATCGGAGCTCGAGCGGATCAACCCGCTGATCGAGATTAAGTACGAGCGCGTCATGCGAGCGGTTTTGGCCGATCGTGAGCCTTCGCTGGACAATGGCGAGTTAACTCCATCAGGGAAGCTTGTACGCAAGATGGTACTGAAGAACTTCAAGGACAAGATCGAGGCGTTGTTTGCACCGCAGCCGTCGCCAAGCGTGATCGAGGTGCGGGAAACGGGGGAGCCACACAGGGCGTACGCCCATGAGTAAGCATCATAGGCCACCAAGACACGAAGACACAAAGTAGAATCCTATATGGGAAAATATAAGCCTTTATCCGATACGACGGCATCGAGCGAAAGATCTTATGATCCTGGTGTCTTTGTGCCTTGGTGGCAGAGAAAGGTTGGCGCATGAAGCGTAACGAGTATCCACATGTGGTCATTGCCGGAGCGGCCCGCACACCCGTCGGGCTCAAGTGCGGCACCCTCAGTAACTTTTCGGCGGAGGACCTGGGTGTCCTGGCCGCCGAGGAAGCGATCCGTCGCAGCGGCGTGGCTCGCGAGCGGATTGACGCATCCATCGGTGCCAATGTATATCAGTTCACCGCACCGGGAGCCCAGGATATCTACTTTCCTCGCAACGTGGCGTTGCGGTGTCACCTCAAGACCGAGACCCCGGGGCTGCTCGTGCAACGCATCTGTGCTTCCGGGTTTCAGACTGTGATTAGTGCATTCCAGCACATTGCCATGCCCGATGCCGTCGATGACACCAAGATCGTGCTTTGCGTTGGGGCCGAGACGATGTCGCGGACCCCGCAGATCATCCGCGCCCCGCGGCGATCGGGGGCCAACTTCTGGGAGTTCGTCGAGGGCGGCAAGGTGGAGGACACCCTGCTGGCAGGGCTCAATCACGACCTGTATGACACGGCCATGATGCTCACAGCCGACGAATACGGTGCGCAGATGGGCGTCACCCGCCGAGAATGCGACGAACTTGCGGACTCGTCACACAGTCGCGCCCGAGCGGCCTACCGCAGCAGCCACTTCAATGGTGGTGACGCGTTGCGGGGTATATTCGCCGTCGATGCAACGGATCTTACGGGCAGGCCGGTGTACCTGGCCCGCGATGAATGTGTGCGCAAGACCTCGCTGGACGTACTGGCGAAACTGCCCGGCTTCACGCCGAACGGCCTGGTCTCCCCCGGTAACGCCAGCGAGATCAGCGACGGCGCGGCGGCGCAGATCGTCGTTGATCGGGCGGAGGCCGAAAAGCAGGGTCTACCGACTCGCTATGAGATCGTCAGCTACGGTGTGGTCGGGGTCGAACCGCGCGTGATGGGGCGTGGACCGGTCCCGTCGATCCAGCAGGCGCTTGCTCGCGCCGGCCTCGAGCAGAAAGACATCGGGCTTTGGGAGATCAATGAAGCCTTCGCCGCCCAGTATCTCGGTGTCGAGAAGGAACTCAAGCTGGACCGCGAGATTACGAACGTTAACGGCGGCGCCGTCGCTATCGGCCATCCGCTGGCGGCCACCGGAGGGCGACTCCTGACCGATTTGATGTATGAAATGGAGCGGCGCGACGTGCGTTACGGATGTGCGTCAGCGTGCATTGGCGGAGGCCAGGGGGTCGCGATCATCATCCGCGATACGGAGAAGGCGTAGCGTGCATGATCCATCACCGCAAGGCGTGCTTGGAACGCAAAGGATTTGCAAAGAAGATGCAACGTTGTGGTCGGCATTCCGTGAAAGGCGCAAACTAGTACCGCGT
>JBARRC010000673.1:0-9204 GCA_049644045.1 Phycisphaerae bacterium | reverse complement strand
CGCCGCCCACGAGGGGCGGCGCTACATTAGAAAGGGGCGGCGCGACATTACAGCGCGGGCTAAAACCCGCGGCCCCAAGGGCAGTACGGATTCATCCTTCATCCTTCCGCCTTCATCCTTCCGCCTTCCGCCTTCATCCTTGCAGACTACATCATTCCGCCCATGCCGCCCATGCCGCCCATGCCTCCCATACCGCCCATGCCGCCGCCCATGCCGGCGCCGGCGGGGCCCTTCTTCCCCTTTTCCTTGATCTCACTGATGATGCAGTCGGTGGTGAGCAGCAGGCTGGCGACCGAGGCCGCGTTTTGCAGTGCCACGCGCTCGACCTTCGTCGGCACGAGCACACCCATCTTGATCAGGTCGCCGTACTCATGGGTAAGGGCGTTGAAGCCGTAGTTGGGGTCGTCATTTTCGTTGATCTGCTGCCAGACGATCGAGCCGTCGAGGCCGGCGTTGGCGGCGATCTGGCGAACCGGCGACGACAGCGCCCGGCGGACGATGTCCACACCCGTTTTCTGCTCCCCCTTGAGCTTCTTGGACAGCGAATCGAGCGCCTTCATCACCCGCAGTACTGCAACCCCGCCGCCGGGCAGGACGCCCTCCTCAACGGCCGCACGGCACGCATGCAGCGCGTCCTCGACCAGGGCCTTCTTCTCCTTCATCTCGATTTCGGTGGCCGCACCGACGTTGATCTGTGCGACGCCGCCCGAGAGCTTCGCGAGCCGCTCTTCGAGCTTCTCACGATCGTAGTCACTGGTGGTCTTGTCGATTTCATTTTTGATCTGTTCGATCCGCCCCTTGATCGCGTCGGTCGCCCCGCCGCCCTCAATGAGGGTGGTGGTGTCCTTGTCGATGCTGATCTTCTTGGCCGTGCCCAGGTCGGAAATCTTGAGGTTCTCAAGCTTGGTGCCCAGGTCCTCGAAGATGGCCATTCCGCCGCTAAGAACGGCGATGTCTTCCAGCATAGCCTTGCGCCGGTCGCCGAAGCCGGGGGCCTTGACCGCGCAGCACTGGAGCGTGCCGCGCAGCTTGTTGACCACGAGTGTAGCGAGCGCCTCGCCCTCGATATCCTCCGCGATGATCAGCAGAGGCCGGCCTGCCTGCGAAGTCTTCTCGAGGATCGGGATCAGGTCCTTGATCGCCGAGATCTTCTTTTCGTGGATCAGGATGTAGGGTTTGTCCAGTTCGCAGACGAGGTCCTCGAACTTGTTGATAAAGTGCGGCGACAGATATCCCTTGTCGAACTGCATGCCCTCGACGAGATCGATCGTGGTATCGAGGGTCTTGCCCTCCTCGACGGTAATAACGCCGTCCTTGCCGACCTTGTCCATCGCCTCGGCGATCTTCTGGCCAATCTCGGCGTTCTGGTTGGCGGCACACGTACCGACCTGGGCGATCTGCTCGATCCCCTTCACCGGCGTGCTCATCTTCTCGAGTTCGGCGACGACGACGTCGACGGCCCGCTCGATCCCTCGCTTCAGCTCCATGGCCTCGGCGCCGGCGGTGACGTTTTTGAGTCCCTCATCGTAGATCGCCTCGGCATAGATGGTCGCGGTGGTCGTTCCGTCACCGGCGACGCTGGAGGTCTTCGAGGCGACCTCCTTGACCATCTGTGCGCCCATGTTCTCGTAGGCTTCTTCCAGTTCAATTTCCTTGGCCACCGTAACACCGTCCTTTGTGACGGTTGGTGAACCAAAAGACTTCTCAATCACGACGTTACGGCCGCACGGCCCCAAAGTCGCCTTGACCGCGCGGGCCAACTGCTTGACGCCGCGTCGAATGGCCTCGCGGGCCTCCATCTGATACGCAATCTGCTTGGCTGCCATTGGATGTAATCTCCGATTGAATTCAGAATGGCGAATGGCGAATAGCGAATGAAGAAAAGACACGAACATGGAAACTTATTCCATGCCGGCATTCACTATTCTGAATTCGCCATTTGCCATTACCCTATGATTCCGAGAACGTCCGACTCATCCATGATCATGTAGTCTTCACCGTCAACCTTGATCTCGGTCCCGGCATAGCTGGTGAAGAGCACCTCGTCGTTTTTCTTGACCTGCATTTCGCTACGGGTACCGTCGTCGAGCATCCGGCCATTGCCGATCGCCAGCACGATCCCGCGCTTGGGTTTCTCCCTCGCCGTATCCGGAAGAACGATGCCGCCAGCCGTCTTCCCCTCTGCCTCGACGCGCTTGACAATCACCTTGTCGCCGAGCGGTCTGATGTTCAACTTGGCCATGGTCTAGAGCACTCCTTTCGTGTACTGGACCCAAATCCTGACAATGTTTTGGAACAATATCCCTTGAATGAACATTGTTCATGCACCTCGAAAGTCGAAACCTCTGTGGTCTCCGCGGTAAATGATTCGGGGTAGAACTCAGCCGTCCCAGCCGACCGAGCATCGGCAAGACCGTCAGCGCTATATCCCCGCGCGCGAAAACCACCCTTTGCGGGCAATTGCACACCCGATGCCACGGGATCGAAAAAGCTGCCACGATCCCGAGATTGGCCTAACATCTTGTATGGTAGGAAGTTACGGAAGTACCGTCGAGGCCGGCGGGCATAAGCACGGACCGCTCCGTTGATGTTTGTGCTGTCATTTCAGACCAACGTGCGCATTCCTGCTGCCAGTTTGGCAGCCGTGGATCCGTCCGTGGGAGCCGGAACGTGGAACAAAATGTGGCAAAATGTGGATAGGACATGGCCAATGGCAAAGCCGTACACTTGTCGGCATTCGGCTACGCGAACGGGTCGTGTACCACCGGCTGACCGCAATACATGCACTTGGGAAACTTGCGGGACATGGTCCGGCCGCACGAGGGGCACGAGACTGGCGGCTTACGTACCTTCCCGTCGAGCTTGCCGTCTGAAATGTCGAGTTCGTTGATCCGTTCGACCAACTCCAGATCGGTCACGCCCAGCTTGTCGCGAAGAAGCGTCCACATCGCCTCGAAAGCCAGCAGCGTGCGGTCCAGCCGGGCCTCAAACTCGGCCTGATCGGTCCGAACAGCCCTCACACTTCCCTTCGCCTCGGCAGCTTCTCTAGCCGCGACGTGGTACATGCCCCCGCGAATCGCTCCAAACGTATTCAACGTATTCATGGCTCAACCTCCTTCGGTCGCATGGCCGAGTGAAATCTGTACAATGAACGATTATACACGACAACGTCGCATCGCGGAGTCACGATTGTGGCCGTTCTGGCGGGTTCGCTCATTTTTCGAGCGAACTCCATCCGACAGTTGCCGATGAGAATGAAGATCAGCCTGGTGACGGTTTCGACATCAAAGACGCATACATGATTCAATCACCGCCGAAACGCCCAACGTCCCTCTCGTTTTCTGTGACCGCGTCGGAAGCGCCCCCACGCGCGTCAAGGGTGGCGGCCACCTTGACCACCTTGCCCGGCAGCGTTCTCGATGGGGATGAGATCGTCCTGCTCGCGATCAAGCCGTCGATGTGGCGACTGCTATTCGATTCGGCGCCGTGGCTGGTGACCTGCTTCCTGCTCGCGGCCGTGCTGGTGTGGCTGGGCACTCCGCTACCGGGGCTTTCGCTCACGGCAACCGCACAGGTCATCCTGCTGATCGGGTTGGCGCGGATTGGCCTGGCCGTCGTGCGGTGGGTGCCGATCTGGTACGTCCTGACGAATCGCCGCGTCCTCGATATCCGAGGTGTGCGTACGCCGCGCATATCAGCCTGTCTGCTCATCGAAGTCCGCAACACCATCCTCCAGTCTTCCCCCACGGAGAAGCTGACGCGATTGGGAACGATCACCTTTGTTACGGATCCGCCGGACCAAGCGTCACATGTGTGGCAATCCATCGCCGAACCGGACGCCGTCCACACCAAAATCCGCCGCGCCATCGAAAACGCGATCGACCAGAGCGGGACCTGATCGTCTCCGCAACTTCTTTTTCGCTGGACCGAGAATCCCTTCTCGGCCCTCTGGCAGGTGCCGAGAAAGGATTCTCGGCACAGCGTGCAATACTCTGCGTGCTCAGCGGTATAAATAATCCCGGCTAGGTAATCGTGACCCTGCCACCCTCCAGCTTGATGCGTCTCTCGGCGAAGAGCTGAATGGCCTCGGGATACGCGATGCACTCCTGCTCGAAGACCCTGGCGGCAAGTGTATCCGGTGTATCATCGGGCAGGACCGGCACCTTTCGTTGCAGAATGATCGGCCCGTGATCGTACTGGTTATCGCAGAAATGGACCGTGCATCCGCTGACGGTCTTGCCGGCTGCGATCACCACTTCATGCACGCGACGCCCGTACATGCCCGGGCCGCCGAAGTCGGGCAGCAGCGCGGGGTGGATGTTCATCACCCGCCCGCAATACTCCTCGGGTATCCGCCACAGTGACAAGAACCCGCCCATGCAGACCAGGTCAACCTCTCCGACCGCCTCGGTGACGCGCTGTTGAAACGCATCCGATGAGAGCTTCTTTCGCTCGACGACGATCGTCGGCAGCCCAACCTCGCGTGATCGTTCAACACCCTTGACGCCCGCGCGCGAACTGATCACGACTTCAATCGTGGCGGCTAGAGTTCCTGCGGTGATGCGTTCGTGCAGGTTCAACAGCGTGCGACCGCCGCCGGAGATCAGTACAGCCAATCGTATGGGGGCTTGCGACATCAGCTCAATGCTCATGGCCAGGGGACGAATACCATCCCAATCGAGCCGCGGGCTTTAGCCCGCGCGGTGTTCCGCGCGGGCTGAAGCCTGTGACTCGCTGCGCTGACTACGCTATGCCGAGAATCCTTTCTCGGCACCTACTAAAAGACCGAGAAAGGATTCTCGGTCCAGCAAATTCCCGGAGCGTTACGTTCCCTCTAGAGTCCGCGCGGGCTGAAGCCCGCGGCTCGCTGCGCTGACTTTATGACTCAAAACGGTCTTCTCATGCGCTCGAGCGTCGGCTCGTGCGGTTTATAGTCTTCCCAATAACTACGGTCCGCCGTGAGCTTCTTCCGCAGTGGATCGCCTACACGAACCACGAGCGAAAAAACCGGCAGCAGAAGCACGAACAGTACCGTCAACATGAGCGTTGACATCACAATCCCGATCGGAACGACGGCCGTCATCCAGCCTACGTAGACCGGTTTAGCCACGGACGGCGAAAGGTGAGACAGGGTGAAAAGAGCCCACGCGAGCACCCACAGGCACACCGCCGTAACCTGGGCGCCGCCGCCCGACCAGCCCAGGCCCGCATCCTGTGCCTTGAGCCAGTGCGCGAGCCACAGCACCGCACCTACTACGGTGAAGCCAACCAGCATCGCCCAGCCGAACTTGTGCAGATCGTCGACCGTTGGGTTCTTGTTGACTGTAAACATGTGGCCGATCTCCCGGTGAAGCCGCTCCCTCACGGTCGCGGTACGGAACATGGCCGCTCCCTCACGGCTGCGGTATGGAGCGTCGGCGCATCACCGCACACAGTCGGTTACTCACCAAACAGATCCTTGGGATCGAGCTTCTTGATTAAGATTTCCGGCTGCCCCAGCGGGTGGTCTTCGGGCAATTCGTCCGCCGCCGATGACCAGGTCCGCCAGTCGTCTCCCAGCGTCAACATCTTCGCACACCTTTCAGCCGTTACGGGCAGGAAGGGGGCGATGATCGTAGTCAGCGTACGGGCCGTCTGAAGGCAAACGTTGATCGCCCGGCCGCAGGCATCCATGTCGGTTTTGCGCGTCATAAAGGGCTTCGTAGCGTCGAAGTAGCCGTTGCCGGCCCGAGCGAGTGCCATGACCTCAAAAAGCGCCGACTTAAGATGAAAATGCTCCAACTCGTTGGCGGTACGATCGACCGCTTGGGCGCGCCGCTGCAGATGTTCGGTGTCCACGCTTTCGCGTTTCCCGGGCGGCGGCACCTTTCCGTCGAAATACTTGTGCACAAAGGTCATCGTGCGGTTGAAGAAATTCCCGAATGCGTTGAGCAGCTCGCCGTTGTTTCGAGCGATGAAGTCGTCAATGTCGAACGTGGTACGCGCGTTTTCCGGGGCTACGGCGGTCAGGTAGTAGCGGAGCGGGTCGGGGTCGAACGTCTTGAGGTAATCCTCGATCCAAACGGCCGTGCCGCGACTCTTGCTGATCTTTTCCTCTTCCTTGCCCGGAAACTTGATGTTCAAAAACGCGTTGGCGACGACGTTGTGGGGGAGCTGATACTCGCCGGCTTCGCCTTGCACGCTGTCACTGTCGTGCGTGGCCAGGAGCATCGCCGGCCAGGTGATCGCGTGAAAGACGATGTTATCCTCACCGAGGAAGTGGATCACCTTGCACTGCGGGTCCTTCCACCAGCGTGCGTACGCCTCGGCGCCCTCTCCCCGTTGCTCACACATGGCCGCCGTGAACGAAACATATCCGATGGGCGCATCAAACCAGACGTAGAGTGACTTTCCCTTGGCATCTGGATCGTCCAGCGGCACGGGGACGCCCCAGGTCAGATCACGGGTCATCGCCCGCTCGGGCAGGCCTTCCGCCTCAATACGCCCCAGGCTCTGATTCAAAACGATGGGCCGCCACGCTGTCCCGCACGCCCCGGCGTCTTTCTTCTCAGACAGCCACGATGCCAGTCGAGACTGCAATTGGTCGAGACGCAGATACCAGTGGATGGTGTCGCGAAGCTCAGGCGTCGAATGGGTCATCATGCTGATCGGGTTGAGCAGGGCCTCCTGGTCCACCGACCGCCCGCAGTCCTCGCACTGATCGCCAAACGCCTTGTCACTGCCGCAATGGGGGCATGTCCCGCGCACGAACCGGTCCGGAAGGAACTGTTTGGCCTCCACGTCATAGAGCTGCGCGGTCTTTCGTTTGGTGAACAGGCCCTTTTCGTGAATCTTCAAAAACAAGTGCTGGCTGAGTTTCTCGTGGATTTTGACATAGCCCGGCTGGTGGGTTCCGCCGTAGACATCGAACTCGATGTTGAGCCCGGCAAAATCGGCCTGTTGGGACCGATTGTAGTGGGCGGTCAGCTCCTCGACGTCGCGGTTCTGCTCTCGGGCGGTTTTCAGGGCTGCGACGCCGTTATCGTCGCTGCCGCAGATGAACCGCACGTCCGCCCCGACGGCGCGGAGGTAGCGAACATAGGTATCGGCAGGAAGATAGGCTCCGGCAATGTTCCCGACATGCAGCCGCCCGTTCGAGTAGGGGAGGGCCGCCGTCACGAGAAAGCGTCTATCAGCCATGGAATCCACCGTACGCAGTGTCAGGGATCAGCCGCATCCGTGGGCCGAGCCACGAACCGGTCGGACGATTGTATGCGCACACCTGTTCTTGACAAGAAAACGGCTGAGTGGTGCTTGGCAGCGGGTGCGTGACACTCCGGGCGCCCTTTGGGTACGTGGGGCCTCGGGTTCCCCCGTCCTGGGTGGCACATCCGTTTGAAGAAGCATGTGGGACAGGCTTTCTAGCCTGTCAGGCAGTTGCTATAATCCCGCCTCTTGCATTCTCGTTGAAGGATTTGACTTGGAGCACGGTCCTTGAACCAATCGTTTGTCCCTACCCAGATGTTCTTCACGAAGGGTACCGGGAAACACCGGGAGAACCTCCAGTCTTTCGAGGAGGCACTGCGTGATGCGGGCATGGCCGGGTTCAATCTGGTGCGCGTAAGCAGCATCTCTCCACCGGGCTGCAAGATTATCTCCCGCGAAAAGGGTCTCCAGCAGCTTACGCCGGGCCAGATTATCTTTTGTGTCATGGCCGAATGCCGAACGAACGAGCCCAACCGCCTGGCGGGCGCGGGTATCGGGCTGGCCCTACCGGCTGACAAGTCCAAGCATGGATATATCTCGGAGTACCACGGATTCGGCATGACCCAGCGGGTCTGTGGTGACTACGTGGAGGACATGGCGGCTACGATGCTCGCTACGACGCAGGGGATCGATCTGGACCCCGACACGGCCTACAACGAGCGCAAGGAGATCTACCAGGCGAAGGGCCTGGTCGTCAGGACGCGCGCCGTCGTCAAGACGGTTGAAGGTGACAAGCGAGGCCTGTGGACCACGGTGGTCGCCGCGGCCGTACTCCTCCCATGACCTTATCAAACCGAGGTTGAGCAATATGCAGGCTGATTCGGACAAACCCGACTCCCCCGACGGGAATGCCTGGCTTGACGGGCGCATGATCGAACCGCTTGTGCTTCCTGGAAACGAAGCCGTCGCCGACATGATCGACAACGTCTTCGCGCGGAGTGGATTCAACGCCCGACGCCTTGCCGAAGGCGCGAGGTTGTATACCCGCATGCTCGAAGCCGACGCGATGGTCTGTATCACCTTGGCCGGTGCGATGACGCCGATCGGTATGAGTGGGGTCTTCAACTCACTCATTGAGAACGGGTTCGTCGACTTCATTATCTCGACTGGGGCAAACGTCTACCATGATCTTCAACGCCCCTTTGAGTTTCCCATCGTGCAGGGAAGCCCAAACGTTGACGACAACGTCCTCGCCGAGGACGGCGTGGCGCGGATCTACGACGTTTTCATCGCGAACGACGATACGTTGACCGGCACCGACGCGCTGGTGCACGAGGCGGTGGCGCGCATTGATACCGGCAAGCCGTTTTCCACGGCTGTTCTGCACCATAAGCTCGGGGAGCTCGCCTGGGAAAGGGCGCAACACCCGGAGAAATCGATGGTCGCGGCGGCGGCGAAGTATGACGTGCCGATCTACACGTCGTCACCGGGGGATTCAGCCATCGGGATGAACATGGCTGTCCGGCACCTGCTCAAGCAGCCGGTCCAACTCGATCCGATACTCGATGTGATCGAGACGGCTGCCATCGTTCGCGACGCCGACGTCAGCGGTGTCGTCGAGATTGGCGGCGGATCACCGAAGAACTTCTACCTGCAGACGCAACCGATGCTTCAGCAGATGCTCCTTGACAAGTCCAAGGGCGGGCACGACTACTGCCTGCAACTGACCGCCGATCCGCCGCACTGGGGTGGGCTTTCCGGAGCGACACCGTCTGAGGCGCGAAGCTGGGGAAAGATTCGGGATGCCGAAAAGAACAACGTCGTGGTGTATTCTTGTGCCTCGATCACGTTCCCGTTGATCGCCCAGTACGTTCTCGCACGGGCGAAACCGCGATCTTATCGCCGGCTCTTCCGTCGCATCGACGAGATGACCGAAGACATACGAAAGATGGCACGTGACAACCCTTATCTACGAGAGGAGCGTCCCGGGCTATTCAGCGATGGCAATTGACCATCGCC
>JBARRC010000672.1:0-2260 GCA_049644045.1 Phycisphaerae bacterium | reverse complement strand
TAGTGGTTCACCGTGAAATGGAGAACCACCCCTCCTGAGTTACACCTATCCGGGAGACCATCTCCCGGCGTTTACGTTTCTTTCCTGTTCCAGAGCTCGGGGCTGCGCCCCGAGGGATTTATCGCGTTGGTGCCAATCCCGAAGGGCAAGGGAAGACGGGCGACCTACAGGCCGCCCGGCCTTTGGTGTTGGCCCCTGGGTCGGCGCTCGGGTCGGTTCCCACCGTTGCCCTATCCTCCGCCCAGGCCATTGGGTATCGCACCTCGTCACCCTCGCTTATGCAACAGCTACTGTGTTGGCGCTGCGGCGCGCCGCTCTTCTGTGCTCACGGGCCTCATGCAGCTTGCGGTCCCGGATGGCGAAGATCTCCTGCTCGCGACCTTCCAGCTTGTCCTTCGGCGTCACGTACCCAATGGCACTGTGAAGCCGGACCGTGTTGTAATGAGCCACATACTCGCCGACCAGGCGACGTGCGTCCTCCAGGGAGAGCGGCACACCCGGCCGAATGCACTCGCTCTTGATCGAGCGATGCCATCGCTCCAGTTTTCCGTTGCTTTGCGGGTAGTACGGTGAGGTCCGCACATGAGTCATCCCGCAGATCCGAATGAACTCCTTGAAGTCCTTGGCGATGAACTGGGGACCGTTGTCGGAGATGATCCGTGGGGTCGCGCCGGGGAACGCTTCCCGCGCCCGCTGGATGATGATCTCCACCTCGGCCTCGGTCATCGACTCGCGAATCTCCCAGTGCACCACATACCGGCTACAGCCGTCCAAAAGGCTGCAAAGATAGTAGAAAGTGCCGCAAATGTTGATGCACGAGATATCAATATGCCAGTGCTCGTGCGGCCGCAGCGGCTGCACGAACCCAGTGCCCTTCCGTGACACCTTCCGGTTCCACTTCCGCAGCAAACCGGCATCGCGCAACACCCGATACACGCTCGAGGGGCTGACCGCCACCACGTCGCGATCGAGCATCATAAACGCCAGGCGGCGATAGCCTTCCAGCGGATATTGCCGATGGAAATCGACGATCGCTTGCTTCTCCGATTCTTCGAGCCAGAAGTCCCGCGGAACCAGCCCGTTGTGCTCGTTGACCTTGCCGTAGCGGGTCCGCCAGCCGTAGAACTTGCTCGACGCAACCCGCAGCCAGCGGACAAAGCGGCACATCGCGATGCCCGTCCGGGCCGACCAGCGGTTGACGAAATCCACCACCGCATCGCGGGTGTCATGCGGCACCCACGTGCCGGTCAGATCACGCCAAGCGTTTTTTTTAGCGCCACGTGCTCGCCCATCAGCTCGGCGAGCACTTCGTTCTTCTCCTGCACCTTGGCCTCCAGGGCGTCGATCCGACGGGCCTCGACCGCCTTCTGCCGGTTCGACTTACACCGTGGTTGGTCGAAGACGACCGCCCCTTCCTCGAACAGCTTCTTCTGCCAGGGATAGAAGAGCGTCGGCTGAAACCCGTGCTTCTCACAGACCTCCGAGACCGGCACCTTGTCGATCAGATGCTCCCGAAGGATGGCCATCTTTTCCTGGCCACTGAAATTCCTACGTTGACACCGCATTCGCTACACCTCCTCTTAGCAGGGCCATAGGTGTAACTCAAAAGGCCCGATTCTCCAATTCCAAGAGAAGCAGCACATGCCGTATCGAGCGGCGTCTTGGCATTTGTGGCGTGACCATCGTGTTTTCGTTCCCTTCGCACGATTCAGAAGTGGGTTGAAGCTGGGGGAAAAAAGGGCGGTCGCAAGCATCACCGGTGATTATCTTGATCGAGCCCTGGTGGACTTCTCGGGCTACATCGCCGCCGACGAACTGTATGACGGCCCTTTCTGCGTTCTCTCCATCGTAGACAACCACACGTTCAGGCGGCTGATCTACGAAGTGCTTGACCATGATCCAGCTCATGAAGATACCACGAGGTTCTTCAGGCGCTTCAAGGAGGCTTTGGACGCCCGTGCGCTCACCCTCGCGGGCATTACGACCGACGGCTCGTCGCTCTACCCAACGCCCCTCGCTGAAGTCTTCGGCAAGATTCCACACCAGATATGCGAGTTCCATACCATCGCGGAGCTCACGAAAGCTGTTTTGAAGGCATTGGCCAAGGTACGCAAATCGCTGGCGGCCACGGTGCCCAAACTGGGATGTGGACGACCTTCGAAAACCACGAAGCACCTGGTTCGTCGTAAGAAGCGAATCGAGCAGAAGATCGGTGATCTCTTTCAACATCGCCACTTGTTCGTCCAGCATGGTCTAACAC
>JBARRC010000671.1:0-3133 GCA_049644045.1 Phycisphaerae bacterium | reverse complement strand
CGCGCACACCGCGCGCCACGAGATCGCGACACACGAACCGCTTCAAAGTACGCTTGTTTGGGGGCTAGTGGAGGAGCGGTTGTGGCATGAGAGCCAGCGACTCCAGTGGTTGCCCGCTGACGACACACTTTTTGAGCAAGCCCCAGATGAACCCGAGGCCCTAATGGCCACCTTCCGCCTGGCCAACATGGTGGAGTTCAAACAGTGGATCAAGGGCTTCGGCGACCAGGCCGAGGTGCTTCGGCCCGGTTGGCTCCGCGGCGAGATGAGGGTCGAACTGCTGGCCGCCACCCGGCGGTACGGCGAATGACGGCACCGCACGCACCCCAACAAAGGGATTTCTTGGACTTTTTTCGCAGCCCGCTTCGACCGGTATTCCGTGCCCTGCGGTCGTTGGTGCCCCCACATCCAGCGGGTCCGACCTCAACTGTCGCACCATCCCTCTGTTAGGCCCGACCCGGGCTGACATGTACGCCGTTCATCCTTGATTGGGGAGGCGTGTGACCAGAGAGTGGAGCGAAGGAGGTGCATCGGTGGAGCAGAAGTCGGGGCGGGTTCGTGAGTGTTGTGGGCGGTTCTTCCTGGCCGAGGTGGCCCAGGACCAACCGGGCGAGTTGCTGCTGGAGTGCTGCCTGTGCGGACGACGGTGGCGGAGGGAACGTGACGGCAGGCTGGTACCGCGTCGCGATGGAGCGCCGCACGATAAGGAAGAAAACTGATGCCATGGCGAGCCGCCGGGGCCGACGAAACCAGGCGGCAAGCTCACGGACCTCCGGCTGGGGGCCACTCAATCGGCAAAAACCGGCAGAGACTCGTTGACAACGGCAACAGGATCGAGACCATGGAGCCCAACTGTTCACGCCGCCATGAAGCACGGAGGCTCGGACGCGGCCGTCATTGTCGCCATCGCGGGGCTGGAACCAGGATCCGCGCGGGAGTATCGACATGGACGATCGGTGGCTGTCCGTGGATGAGATCTGTGCCCACTTGGGTGTCAGTCGTGACACGATCTACAAGTGGATTGACAAGAAGAGCATGCCGGCACACCGCGTCGGCCGCCTGTGGAAGTTCAAGAAGGCCGAGGTCGACGCGTGGGTGCGCGCGGGCGGTGCCGGCAAGGGCAACGGCGCCCCGGACCGCGGAGAAAGTGGGCCCTCGCAAGCTTCAAGCCATGCTGATGGTTGACGGTGGATGAATGGCACGCAACAAACCCTCCAAGGCTGATCTATCGACGCCGAGTCTGTTCCGGGCGGACGACGACCCAGGTAGTGCCACGGACGGAAGGGATGCGAAGGCCAACGAGAGCCTCGACGTCGGATCGCATGGCGTGGGCGATGCTGTGGGTCCCGAGAGGCCCAAACCGGCAGCGCCCCGGAGCCGAGCCAAGGAGCCCAAGACACCGCGGCCCAGGGAAGAAGTAAAGGGCATCCAGGACCTGCTCTGGCGAGATGGCCTGCTGGCTGTGCAGGCCCTGCAGCCCGGCGATGACGAGGAACGGTTCCGTGCTCATCTGCGGGAGTGCTTGCCGCAGAACAGTGAGACGACCCGCGACAGGTACGCTGGGTATCTCATGCGCTGGTTCTTCTCCGATGGGCTACTCGCACCCCGCCTGACGCGTCCCGAGCGGTCGTCGGCCGCCATAGAACCGATCCGGCCCGCGGTGTATTTGTGGGCGACGACCCACGTGTCGCCGCGGCGGAACCCGTATTCGACATAGTCGAGGTAGTCGTCCGCCAAGTACGTGACCAACTCCTCGACGAGGTCATTCAGATGTTTGTCGGTCGGTTCGCCGTACTCCTGCTGCATTTGCCGCAAGTCGGCACCGACTTTGCCAGCGATGTAGCGGGCGTGGGTGCGGGACCAAGTTTCGGTTGTCGTGTACGTCAGACTCATGCATCATCCCCTGAACGAAGAGCCCAGCACCACCTGCCACATCTCGACGGCGTGCCCTTTGGTGGCGGCCGTGTGAGCTTCGTTCAGGGCGTCGAGCGCGTCCTGCGCGGCGGTCACGATCAGCTGACGATTATTTTCCGTATACTGCGAGGCCACGTTGTTGTTTGGATTGACGGGGTCAAAGATCTGGACTGGGTCCGCCAACGTCCTGGGCAACTTGTTTTCGGGGTAGTAGTCCGTGAAGGCGATCCGCGTCCGCAGGCCTGTCTTGATCGCGTGGTTGAAGAATGTCTCCATTCCCACCCGGTAGTCAGAGAGATCCCGTCCGTTGTCCGCGAGATGGGCGCAGATCAGTTCAACCATGAACGACTTCAGCCGAAAGCTGGCGTCCGCGCTCTTCTTTTCGGCGGCCCACCACTTAAGAAGGCGAACAACTTGGGCAAAGTGGCGGGGTTGCGCATCCTTTCGCTTCCGGGTGAACGCGAGGTGCATCGGAATGCTGGTCATGAGTAGCCGCCCCGACTTCTTGGACACGAGCCAGCCCTTGTCGCTCGGATCGTCTTCGTAAAAGACGGGCACTATGTCGATGTCAACGCCAGCGCCCTTAAAGGTCACTTTTACGGAGTACTCTTGGGGCTCAATCTGCTCGGGCGGCATCTGCGGAAATGCCTTACGAATCCGTTCTGCAATCCACTCGATGAAACTCCGGTCGACTTTGCGCTCTCCGTTATGCTTGACGTACAACGCGACATCCACATCGCTTGACACGCTTAACGCCGTGCCTTTGGCGAGGCTGCCGGAGAGGTACGATTTCACGAGGCCGCTGTCGGGGTTCGCTTTGATCCACTTTTGCAGTCGCTCGCGGAAGCCTCGGACGTGCTCGCGCCTCGTCTTGGCCACATCCCAGGGCAGATTCACCCGGTCCTCGGCGAACCGGCAGATGTCCGCTTGAGAGATGGGCGGCGAAATGACGGTACTTGGAGTCGATGTCATGGAGTTCCGCACCGCAGGCGACGTGCCAGCATGAGGTTGCCGTGCGCAGGACCATAAGCCATTGTGCGACAGCGGTTTACAGCCAATCAGAGGGTCGTACACCGTTGTGGGGGGCTGCCGTTTTGACCACAAGATGTGGGGGTACTGCCAGATTGGCGGAGAGCCTCACGCCCGGCCCGTGCGCCCACACAATTCCCTAACCGGCGTGCGCCCGGCTCCACGAATGATCAGAAGCAGCGTTGTCTGT
>JBARRC010000670.1:0-2981 GCA_049644045.1 Phycisphaerae bacterium | reverse complement strand
TACAGCCGGCTTTATCGCCAATGGTGAACGAACGCGTGGAAACCGATCCGGAAACGCAAGTTGAGACGAGCCCTGCACCCGAGGGTTTGCCATCGCGATCTCCTTTTCGACGGATATGATTTACTCCACACTATTCCCGTGCTGATACAGAATACCGTCGAAGCTGTTGTCACGCAAGAGCCAAGTCGCCCAATTAATTCGTCGGGAACCCACACCCAGCGGACGCGGGCCACCCCTCTCCAACGATTGTCGGCACTGTGAGCGTCGGCGACCGATCAATCGCGCCTTCGCCCGGCGATGGTATACAATCACGGAGGATGCTACGCGGCGGAACGCGCCTGAAAAAAACGAACGAACCCGATGGGCGAGCTTGCCTACGGGCATCGGGCTGCTTATGACTTAGTAGAAGGGTTATGCAAAACCCGCCCGGCCCGCGTGTGGGGCGAAGGAGGCCTTGCGTCATCGTCCTCCCATCTGGTGGTCGCGGGCCGTGGCGGGGGTTATTCATTGCGATGGGTCTGCGTCCCGGCAAACCCACCGTTGATCGCAACGCGGTCTGAAACCTAGGATCGCGGCCGCCCGGTCGCCCTTTTTTCCCACAGTCGGGCAAGTCGGTCCCCACCGCCAGCCCTCTCTGGGTTCTGTTCTCCCCAGGGACGACCGTGGCGGCCTGCGTATCCTGATATTTCCTGCTCGCGTCCTCCCGACGGTCTCCCCCAGCGACCTCGGTGGCGCCAGCGTCGGCGACCGACACCGGTTCGGCCCGCCGGCGGCGGACTAATCCCCGGCCGATCGCGACGCTGAACGCAACCGAGGCGGGAGTGGGGAGGGAGCGAGAGTTTCCCAAAACCGGGCGGTCCACACCGCCCGTGGGACTGGAATCACCATCCCTCATCGCAGCCGCTCGCTCGGGCCTGGTTACCTCGCTTCACAAGGTAGTCCCCCCGAAGGGCCGCGATCTTACACCTACGTTCAGTTTTTTTTGGACGCTGTCGCAACGATGACAGCACTTCGCGCCGCGGGACGGCGCACAAGCGCACGACACCGTCAGCGCATAAACCTATTTAGTTGTGCGATAGCGGTTCTGAATGGCAGATGAGGTTTATGAGCAGGAGATAATGGCGGTACTGATCGAATCTACTGGCTGAGTATAAATCGCGCTACTGGATGAATATAAATCACTGTCTGTTATAATCTATTATTTCGATCCCCGCTCATCCAAACCGCCTGATTGCACTAGTCCGGTAAACAAGTATACATGAATCTCCGATAAAGTCAAGTCTTGTCCGCCAGTTTTCTGCGGGAAAGTCAGACCGCTTCCTTACGGGCGCGGCTCGGAACAAGACTCCTTAAACACGCTCTTAGGTCTCGGAATCACCTGCCCCCAGACCAGGCAACCACAATCGCGGCAACTCAGACTGGGTGGCCGGGAACCACGTCAAAAGTGGACCATCCGATAAAAAGTGCAGCATCAGGGTTCTTGCCAGGGTCATGGATCGGCGGGAATGGTCTCAACCATGGCGGAGGTGAGCCTCGGTGACGGTTCCGTTGGCACTGGTGGTCTGGCCTTGGCCAATGCCTTGAGGCCTGCGGTGGCCCACGCGCACTGCGGATTGATCTTAAGCGCCTCTCGAAAATGGGTAGACGCCGCCTCGAACCGCTGCTGGGCTTGCAGCACCTCGGCGAGCAGACAATGCGCCTCAAGGTCGTTGGGGTTGTTTTGAAGAACGTCGTACAGATCGGAGGCGGCTGCAGCCAACTTCCCTCGCTTCCACCGAATCGCCGATCGCACAAGCAGAAGTTCAGGGTGATCGGGCTCACGTTGCTGCGCAAGGTCGATGGCACGCAGGGCTGTCATAACATCGTTCGTTAGGATCGCAGCCTTGGCCAACAGTAATTGGGCGTGCGTATCATCCGGGTGGGTTCGGGCATACTCAGCCAATGCGAGTTTCGCCGAGGCCGGGTCCCCCAACGCGAGATAACAAGTCGCCAAGGTCCGCTGAGCACTACTATCGACCTCCGTGTCGCCGGACGATTCCACGAACGGGCGCAAAACGGCCAGCGCGTGATCGTATCGCCGCGCCCGTACCAGGAGCCGCCCCAACTCCTCCGCAATCAACCGGCTGTCCGGCCGGGCGATGAGGGCCTGCGCATATTGCTTTGACGCCTGATCGTAGTCACCCAGAAGCACGGCGACGTGACCAGCCAGTGCAGACAGCGTGCCATCATCATCGAGGCGGTCGGCGTTTTCATGGAGCAGCTCGAGCGCCTCACCCGGCCGATCCGCCGCCACGAGGCACTCAGCCTGCGCGACCAGGTAATCCACGTTGTTGGGATCGAGCGTACGGGCCTTCGCGTACATCGTGGCGGCCGCTTCGAGCTGATCGCGTTGCTCCAGGATGACGCCCCGCATGTAGTCGAGATCGGCGGACGTGAGCCCCACGCAACCGGCCCGGTCCAGCGCTCGTTGCGCTGATGCGGGCTTGCCGAGTTCCAGATTCGCTCGGGCCAACAGGACGTATGCATCAGCCTGTGTAGGGTCGAGCGCGATCGCTTCCACAGCCGTTGGCACCGCCTCGTCAAACAACCCCGCCTTCCACTGTTGCTGGGCAAGCTGGTACTTAACACGGCCGCGCACCTGGTTCCACCGCTGCTTGGCCTGCAGCTTCGCGTCGGAATGCTCCAACGTCTGACAGCCGGTCGTCGCGACCGCCAGGCCGATCATCATCATCAGTTGCACATGACGCTTCATGATTGTTGACCGCTAGTCCTGTGCCTCGTCGAGATCCGTCAGCGCCGGTTTCGGCCGGCCGAAGGGGGGCAATGCGTAGCCTTTTTCCTTTGCAATCAGGGCGTGGAGGAAGTCGCGTGCACCCGCGCCCTCCTCATCCCACGCGCGTTCTCCGAGAATCTTTTCCTTCAGTCGAATGGCAGGCACAAACCGGGCGTTATTGTGTAAGGCCATGTTCACGTGCCACAGG
>JBARRC010000669.1:0-3141 GCA_049644045.1 Phycisphaerae bacterium | reverse complement strand
TTCGATTTCCTGAATCATCTGCTCTACGCTGAACCGGCGCACGTAGTTAAGCTGTTTGAAACTGCATTGCAGGTCGTCCTTGTAGACCTTGACCATCACATGATTGAAACAGTAGGTACACGAAAAGGGGCAGCCTCGCGAGGCCATCAGGCCCACCCAGCCCTTCTTGGCATCGATCATTCTCTGGAAATCCATGCTCTGGTAGTCTTTCGGAGGCAGCTTCGCCAGATCCGGCAGCGGTCGCACGGGATTGATCTTCACCGTGCCGTTATGAATGAACGCGAGATTTCGCACGTCGTCTACGCGCAGGCCCTGCCCAAGCCTCTGCACAAACTCCAGAAAAGCTTCCTCGCATTCGCCGCGGAAAACGTAATCGAACAGGCCCGTCTGCAGGATTTCCAGGACGCCGGCCGCTACAGAGCGACACGAATTATTCGCATGTGCCACAGAGAATGGCCGCACCCCAGTAGCCCGCCCGGATGGGTTTGTTAGAATACCCCGAGCGGGGCCTGCGGTCAGCCCCACAGGCGCCCTGAACATCCGGCGAGATCGATGGCGAACCACGACGTTTACGAGTCCCCGCTTGTCGCGAGATACGCCACGCGCCGGATGTGCGAACTCTTCAGTGCACGACGACGGATCTTGACCTGGCGCCGGCTGTGGCTCGCCTTGGCGAAGGCCCAGCGTCGCGCGGGTCTGAAGATATCGGCCCGGCAGATTCGACAGCTCGAAGACACCCTTGAGAAGATCAACTTCGCTGCGGCGGCCCGTCACGAGAAGCGGCTCCGCCACGACGTGATGGCCCATCTTCACGCGTGGGGGGATGTCGCCCCCGACGCACGAGGTATTCTGCATCTCGGCGCGACCAGCGCCTTTGTCGTCGACAACGCCGACCTGGTCATCATGCGAGATGCGCTGCGCATGATCGCCGAGTGGCTTGCGTGCGTCATCGACGCCCTCGCTACGTTCGCGAAGAAGTATCGGGCGACTCCGACGCTGGGTTTTACGCACTATCAGCCGGCCCAGGTGACCACGGTCGGCAAGCGGGCGGCCCTTTGGTGCTATGACTTCGTACGTGATCTCGAGGAGGTCGAACACCGGATCACATCGCTTCGATTTCGCGGTGTGAAGGGCGCCACCGGCACGCAGGCCAGCTTTCTGGAACTGCTGGACGATGATGACGACAAGGTGCTCAAGCTGGAAGCCGACGTAGCCAGGCAGTTCGATTTCGACGAGGTGGAGCCGATTACCGGCCAGACGTATTCACGCAAGGTCGATGCGCAAACTGTCTGCGCACTTGGCGGTATCGCCGCGAGCGTCCACAAGTTCGCCAACGACATCCGCTTGCTCGCGAACCTTAAGGAAATCGAAGAGCCGTTTGAGAAGGAGCAGGTCGGCTCGAGCGCGATGGCCTACAAGCGAAACCCGATGCGCTGCGAGCGGGCGACGGGTCTGGCGCGCTTCGTGCTCTCGCTCGTACAGTCGCCGTTGCAGACCGCGGCTGAGCAGTGGTTCGAGCGGACGCTCGACGACTCGGCCAACAAGCGCCTCAGCATTCCCGAGGCCTTTCTGGCGACGGAAGGGATGCTTCGCATCATCGCCAACGTCGCCCGCGGTCTGGTGGTTTATCCGAAGGTGATTGAAACCCGCTTGCGGGCCGAGCTGCCCTTTATGGCCACCGAGAATATCTTGATGGCCGCTGTCTCGTTGGGCGGTGATCGTCAGGAGCTGCACGAGCGGATTCGCCGGCATTCACATGCGGCGGCCGCACGCGTCAAACTCGAAGGGAAAGACAACGACCTGCTGGAGTGCCTGAAGAACGATCCGGCCTTTTTGAGCGTGAACATCAAGGAGGTCACCGACCCGAAGCGTTTCATCGGGCGATCATCGCAGCAAGTCGGCGAGTTCATAAAGACGTACGTGACGCCGATCCGGCGTCGCTACCGGAAGGCGTTATCACACGAAAGCGACTTGGCCGTTTGAACGCCGTTTGCCAGACGTAGCGAGCCGCGGGCTTCAGCCCGCGCGGAGTAACAAAACGAAACCGAGCCGCGGGCTTAAAGCCCGCGCGGAGTCTCGAAGGCGACTGTAAGCGAACAGGGAAACGCAGCACCGCGCAGGCTTTGAGCCTGCGGCTCAGGTAGTCACGAGAATCTTGAAAGACGGCACCAGGGAGTATGATTCAATGGAACGAACCGAGTTAGCACGATGCATTCGCGACGCCGCCTATTTGGAAGGCGAGTTCACCCTTCGGTCCGGGCGCAAGAGTAATTATTACCTCGACAAGTATCTGTTCGAGACGCAGCCCGACATCCTCAAAGCTCTTGGAGAGATGTTCGCAACCTACGTGGTCGAATCCACCACGTTGATCGCCGGAGCGGAACTCGGCGGCGTCGCATTGGCTGCGGCCGCATCGATGGCGTCGGGCAAACCGTTCGTCATCATCCGCAACACGAAGAAGGATTACGGTACATCAAAGCCCTTCGAGGGCAAGCTGTCCGACGCAGACTCCGTCCTGCTCGTGGAAGATATCGCCACCACCGGCGGTCAGGTGCTGGAAGCCGCCAGGCTCATCACCGGGATCGGCGGCAAGGTGGAGCGAATCGTGTGCGTCATCGACCGTCAGGAAGGCGCCCGCGAGAACATCGAAGGTGCGGGCTTTGTTTTCGGGTCACTCTTCACCAAGGCTGATCTGGGCATAAAGAGCTGAAAGACGTCGAGTCACTGACGACGACATTCGCACGGACGCATACTTATCGGACTGTCGGGCGTGGTGGGCAACGATACCAGGTCGATCGCCCGACCGGCTCCGTCGCCGGCGAACCCACCCCCGGCTCCGCCGGGTCGATTGTCACAGGTCGAGAAGTAAGCCTGGGCACCAGCGAGGACTTCTACGCCTGGCACAACGGCACCAGGCTGGGTACCGAAGAGGACTTGACGTGTTTTGAGCCATAGACTATGGTATGCCATAATACTTGTAGGCTCTATGCCCATGGGCGGCATCGGGCAAACTCGGAGTAAATCATATCCGTCGAAAAGGAGATCGCGATGGCAAACCCTCGGGTGCAGGGCTCGTCTCAACTTGCGTTTCCGGATCGGTTTCCACGCGTTCGTTCACCATTGGCGATAAAGCCGGCTGTA
>JBARRC010000668.1:0-2836 GCA_049644045.1 Phycisphaerae bacterium | reverse complement strand
CCTTGCCGGCATCCTGCATGAGCGAGCTGAAGACCTTGGCAAGCTTGGCCGGCGTGCTGCCGACATCCAGCTTCGCCGCGCCCATCAGGTCCTTCATGGTCTTGGAGGCGTCCTCGATCCCCGCCCCCATGCCGCCCGGCAGCGCCCGCCACGCCGGCAGCATCCCGATCATCACGTCGGGGCTGGCCGGTCCGCCGGTCAGCGGCGGGCCGTGTTGCGTCATATCTGTTGGTCGTGCGGCTTCAGGCATGGGTTTTCGCTCCTACGGCCTATCCGCTCCTTGCTCAATCACGACTCGTTGTGCGTCGGTCTCCTGCCACGCCGCACGACTGTCACCAACCACATCGATCAACCATCTTACTCGCGCCAAGGTTTGTCGGTCTCTTTCTCAGCCTTGGCGTATTGCTCCTCATCGTATACGGCGATGATCCCGCCGGTGTGCAGTCTCACGTCTACGGCATTGGACGACTTCCTCAGCCAGCACTCCCAGTCGGAGTAGGCCGTCCCGTGGAACCAAGGTTTGTCGGCGCCTTTTTCCTCGTCGGCATCCTTGTCCAGGTCGTAACCGGCGATGATGCCACCCATGTGCAACTTCACCCAGCAAGCCTTCGACTTCTTCCGCAGCCAGCAGGCCCAATGAGACAAGGGCTTTATCCGCGCCTGCTGGTAGTCCACCGACTTGACCGTGCCATCCGCGGCCAGCACGATCTCGGCGTAGCCGCCGGGAGTTTTCTTGTGACCTTTGACCCGCGTTGGAAACTCGTCCCCCATCGGTCCGGCACAGGTAACATTGACAAACACCGGCGCAAAACCCGGATAGGGGAGTTTCTCACGGTCCAGGCGGTGGGCCACGCCTCCCGGAACCGGGCGTCCGTCCCGTTTGTCCCCGACCACAAAAATGGTGTTGCGATGGGCGTGCCCGGACAAGGCCAACGGAATCTTCTTCTCGCGCAGCGTCGCAATCAGCCAATCGCGATGGCGCTTGATGGTGCCATACGTGGGCAGCTTGTGCAGGCTGACATCATCCGTTCCGGTGGATGACTGCGGTGGATCGTTCGTGGCGGCGAGCGGATACCAGGTAGGCCCCTTGACCGGTTGCGGGAAAACCCTGCAGTCGCAGTCGAAAGTTCGGTACTCCTGATGAACGCCATCCCAGCACCGGATCTTGCGCCGCCCACCGCACATGGGGCAAGGCTTGATCATTCCCTGCTCAAGGTGGTCTCCGGGCCATTCGGGTCTTGGCCCAATGATGGAAGCATGCAGCCCCAGGGCTTTGGCGCGGGAGGCCAATCCGACGAACCACGTCACGAGGGACTTTTGGATTTCGGTAAGAGAATCCTCGGCCAGGGGAAGTCCGGTCCTCTGGGGGAAGTCAGCCCCGAATATCTGCTCGTTCTCCGCCCAGTCCAACATCAAGAAACGGTATTCTCCGGGGACATTGGCCACATAGTCCAGAAAGGGGTTGATTAACAACAGATACCATTTTATTGAATCGAGATCAGTTATGAGTGGTATACGACGGAAATAATCGGCGACAGTCTGGCATTCGAGAAACTTGGCATACCAGACGGCGTCGGCGTTATCCCCGTGAGCCAGCTTCACCTGTTCCTTGTTCAAGTTGAGATCCGCGGCGATGGAGAAGAACGGATTGATTGGGCCATAAGGGTGAAACCGCCAGTCATGGTTGCCCAATACCGTGTAGGTAGGTCTCGTGTAGTTGTCTTGAGAGGCCAGGAGCGAGTAGAAAGGGAACCAATTGCGGTCAAGCACGTAGTATTCATCCTTGCCCATGGAGACGTTTATATTCTGCGCATTATGTCCACGGCCATAGTCGATGAGGTCGCCAAGGAAGAGGATCGCGTCACAATTCGACTTCGCCTTCCCATAAAGCTCCCTGAAAATGGAATTGTAGTTGGCATATTTCTTTACAGCGACGCCGGCGTCCTTCAGGTTGATCTCAAACAGATCGGCCCGCACGCAGACATGGGGGTCGGCCATCGCGCCAATCCGCATACTCTCGGAACACTTGTCCGACACGAACAGAGGATGCAGCACCTCCGTCCGGTTCTCCGGCACCTCGCGGTGAGTGCCGAAGTGATCGTACTCATACTCGCCCGCGGGTGCCAGAGAATACTTCTGGTACCCCCGTTTCTGGTCGGCGCGCCGCTTGACGAAATGCTCCTTCAACAAAGCCATCTCCTGGGAAATATCCTTGGGCTGGTGGTCGGGACGTTCGTTGATCCAGAAGAGGTTATACAGGGTCATTGACTGGCCGGCCTTGAACAGCTTCTTGGAGGCCTCTTCGCTGATCGTTATTTGATATAAGTAGTTGAGATTGGCACTGCTGTAGAACTCCCGCACAAACCGGGCCAGGGTGGCGACGATATGGCTGCGGGCAAAGGTCACCCTCTCGGCGTACGTGTCCCCGGCATCCGGCTTGACCGGCTTGACCTCGATGCCGGTCTTCGGAAACGAGCAACTCGCCGGGTCGGCCTCGAGATAGCGGCAGTGCCGGTCCTTCCAGAGAACATAGCGGAGATGTCGGGCCACGTCGCCGCTCGTCAGCCGCTTGTGACTCGCCACTATGAGCAATCCGATGCGACTCGTTTCGTTAGCGGCCGACTTCAGATCCGCAGGCGCAACGACCTCGGGAAAACCCAGCGCCGGCCAGAGAATGCGGGCGCGGACGTAGGAATCCGTCGTGTTGACTTCGTGACGGGACATGCGGCTCTCGCCGCTGCGTTCTTTTCCCATGGCCTCGGTTCCCTAGACGCCGGCAAGCGACCCGCCTGGGCAGACTCCGCAGTCATGTCCCATCAATGCGGCCTCTCTTGCC
>JBARRC010000667.1:0-15431 GCA_049644045.1 Phycisphaerae bacterium | reverse complement strand
TGTCATGCATCAGGGGTGGGATGGCCATCGACCAGACGATGGGCCTGACGCCGCTGGAGGGCTTGGTGATGGGAACGCGTTCCGGGGATTTCGACCCGGCCATCATCTTCCACATGGTTCGAGAAGGGATGGCCCTCGATGAGGTCCGCACCATCCTGGAGAAAAAGAGCGGTTTACTGGGCCTGAGCGGGGTGTCGCGCGATCTGCGCGATGTTCTGCAGGCCGCCGAGCAAGGTAATGAGCGGGCGACCCTGGCCGTCGAGGTGTTCGCCCACCGGGCCAAGAAATATGTCGGCGCGTTTCTTGCGGAGTTGGGAACGTGCGACGCATTGGTCTTCACCGGTGGCATCGGTGAAAACGCGGCATCCATGCGGGAGAGAATCCTCGATGGGCTGGCACCTTTGGGCATCGAACTCGATGCCCGGAAAAATGACCAGCGGTCCCGCGAGCCGTTTCGCATCACCGCCGACGGCAGCAAAACCAGCGCCTGGGTCATCTCCACCAACGAGGAACTCATGATCGCCCGCGACACATCGCGGTTGATTGTCCAAAGTCAGAGGTCATTTCGCCAGGCAACTACTGAAACGGCGTTACGGCCCGCTGCCGCTCGAGGACGCTAGCGGCGGCAGTGCACTGCGGGCGGTGAGCTGATCCACCACCCAATCGTCGGCGGGATTGAGGCGGTAGGCGGCCTGAAGGTGATGGATTGCCGCCGGCTCGTTCTTGGAGCGTAGCAGGAACTTCGCGAAGGCGACGTGGGCGTCGGGGTTGGCCGATTCCATCGCCACGGCCTGCCGATACCGCAAGAGCGCCCCATCCACATCACCCCGCTCCTCAAGCTCCTTGGCGAGGAAGATGTACTGTGCAGCCGAGGGGCCGACGAACTCGGCCGCCCACTCGGCGTGCTTGAGTGCTTCGTCGAACTGACCTTTCAGCTCCAACGCGATGTTTGTGCCCTCGATAGAGGCCTGGTGCCCCGGATGCACCTCGATGGCCTGCGAGTAGTAGGCGATGGCTGCATCCAGCTCGCGCATCGCGGCTGCGTGGTTCATCTGCTCGAATCTCTGGCGAGCGAGCATGACGCTGCACGCACCCAGGTCGTGGAGGTTTTGGACGCGGCGCGGCCTGAGCTCTTCCGCCTGCTCAAAGAGGCATCGGGCGGATCCGTGCATGCTGTTCAGCATCATCCTTTGCCCCTCCCAACGCAGTTCGCGATACTCCTGCGCCGCGCAACCGGACAGCAGAACCGGCAGCGTCAAGGAAGCTACAAACACCCGGATGAAACCGGACTGACCACTCCTCTGCAGGTCGTGCATGGGCCTATCCTCGTGATGTCCGCAAGACTCAAGTCGTCGCAATGCATACTCGGTTTGCTATTCTACATCACAAGCTCGCAGGTGGCGAGTACTGGGATTTTGGCGCTCGGATATATGAGTGTGACCATTCTCTGTGGCACATGCGAATAATTCGTGTCGCTCTGTAGCGGCCGGCGTCCTCGCCGGCCGTCGTACGCAATAGCACTTGCCCGGGAAAACGGCTTGCGAGGACGCAGGCCGCTACGATCTCAGTAGGACGACAGAATGACACGATGCCACAAAATAGGGCCGCACCCTCGGATTATTCACCGCAGAGGTCGCAGAGGGTTCTTTTGAGAGGCGGTCGCAGCAAGGCAGCGAGCCAGTAAAATTCCCTCTACTCTAAACGACGCTCGTCACATTGGATAAGCTTGCGATTCACGCAACTCTGCCTGGACGGCATAGGCTGTGCAGGGGGCGCCTGAACAGTCTAGGCTGCGCAGGGGGCGCCTGAACAGTTGATTGCATCGCCTTCCCAATTCTGTTAATCTTACACGTTAAGTCCGCTGCTATGAGCGTCGAGCGTCAACGTCTCGGCACTTTTTGCTCAGCGGCTGACGGATGTGTACATGTAGGGTTTGGTTGGAGGGAAGCGGTCGAGGAGAAGAAGCTGGGGACGAATTCCGCGAGCGAGCCGCGGGCTTTAGCCCGCGCGGGTATCCGTTTCTGGCGAGCCGCGGGCTTCAGCCCGCGCGGACATCCGCTTTTGGTGAGCCGCACACTGGCCCAGCGGCGTGATCGCGCGGACGGGAAATAAGTTCCCTGGCACATCTCTACTGTCAGACCGCTGTCCTTGCCAATTCAGGTGTGTCAAGTTCGGCAGGTTAGTGGTGTTTTCGGTGAGACAGTTTCGTACAGATGGAAATGGGTGCCATGGGCAAAGTTCGACCCGTGTGGGTCGGGCTTTGCCCGTGCTTGTCCGTCCCCAGAGGGGTTCCCCACGGGCAAGCTCCGCCGCGCTTTGCGGCTTCGCTTGCCCATGCCACCCCGCCCGGACCACGGAACTCGGTGACCGAAAACGGCACTAGCATCGGGTATCGGTCGTGATGACGGCACGTACAATTGGCTCGGTTGGTCGTACGCCGCGTGGCGTCAGGGCGGCGGCACTGGGCGTAGCGCTTGTTGCTAGCGCCTATGTGATGACGCTGGCCGCCGCGTCGCCCGGCTGCGCCTGGCTTGGCTGGCTGACGCTTCTTCCGCTGTTTTTCGCGATCCGCCTGTATCGACCTCTCGGCGCAACCCTCTCCGGCGCAGTGTGGGGTTTCTCGCTGTACGCGTTTTCGGTTGCGGGTACCGCCGGCTCGATTGAGCCATCCATCAGCTCCCTCGCGCTATTGACCGCGATTCCAGCGATCTACGCCTGTTTGGGCGCCAGCCTGACGCAATGGATCGGTTTCAGCCCATTCGTGCTGGGCGTGAGCTGGATGGGCGTGGAACTCGCCTTCGAGCCGCTCGGTTTGCACCATGGCCTGCTGGCCGGCACGCAAGGCAACGGGACGCTGATCCATTGGATCGGCGGCGCCCTCGGCTACGTTCTTGTGGCTTTCCTCGTTGCCTATGTCAGTGCTTCCTTGTTCTCGGTGCTGAGCCGTGTCCACGTAACGATCCCACGGCCGCGCCCCGCGGCCGGACCGGCCGACGACGGAAAACGTCTCATACCCCAGACGTTCTCGTGTTTTCCACTTTTTGCCATCCCCGTATCCCAACCCCGCGCCCCGCCGTGGCGGCTCGCAACTCGATAGAGAAATAGGTAGCGGGGAGAACCCGCTGTATGCGACGATGTTTTTCGCAGTCCCAACACACCGGGATGCGTGCTTCTACGAAAACGAAAACGGTGGATAGTACCCACCCACATCATTTGGAGAAAAACACGATGAATCACATTATTGGCAGATTGGCTTGCCTGGTAGCGCTTGCCGGTCTCAGTTTCCTTTTTGTTGGGACGACGCCCGCACGGGCCCAGGCGACTTTTGACGACAACTGCGGAACCGACCCTGTTCCTTGTGATGATCAGACGAACTCCCTCGGCCACTTCGAGATATGGGTTCTTCCCCCGTACCATCCCCTGATGACCGGATGTCCCGGATGGAATCCGGTCACAGGTATTCTTACGAGCCCAACCTTGTACGACCCGAACACGGTCATCGGGCGAAGCGCCGGAGGTACGGATGCAGAGCCAATCGACGCGACGGGGAGAATGGTCGGGCTGATGTATCCAGAGAGCATCGCTGACGGGCAGCTCGTCCGTCCGATTCCATTCCCCGATCCCCCGCCCCTCGGGCACATGTTTCTTGAAGGACCTCCGGACACTCGAGAGGTGCACACGGAAGTCGTGGTGCTGGATATGACGGATGGAGCCGGGACTCACGTCCGGGTTGGACAGGACCAGTACGGGCTCCTGTTGAGCCCCGGTGAGGTGGAGTCCAAACAGGACGCCCCCGTTGGCGGGAACGACTTCCCCGCCGAGAGTTTCTTTGACATTTTTGCCGAGGTGGAGTTTCCGGCCTGTGGCGGGCTGCCCGGAGCCACGGTCGTACTCTACAATCACGCGGCAACGCCTTTGGTTGTGGTGAACGACCATTTGATCAGTTTCCCGCCACGAGTGGTATATATCCACGGGGCTTCGCAGGCCGTTCCGATCCTCTTCAGGAACGACGCTCCTGATGCCCCCCCCTCCTGGCTGGCCAACATGCCCTTTGGCTTTATGAAGCTGGCCGGCCACGGGGTTGCCCCTCGCGACAACCCCTGGACTCCCGGCGACTACGAAGAGGAGATATGGCGCCTGCAGGGGTTCGTTCCGATGCCTTCTCCCCCGCCGACGGTCGAGTGCGACGGTACGGAATCCGGTGGGACCGGTGTTACCAGTTGCGGTTCCCGGATGTATGCCTATCCGGTCACGGATTCCGATGGAAGTATGACCGACTTGTACATTGGGACCGACCACTGCATCGAGGTCGACAACTACGCGAACTGGTGCGAGCCTTCTGGTTGGACGCACGAGATCATTGCGGGCAGTCTCCAGCACTACACGGTAAACGACCACCCGGTAAAGACGGCGCACGGTAGGATCTCTCCCGGCCCCACCGGCAACTGCTCGTGCATGATTCACTGGAGCGGGCCTGCCCTTGGCGGGAGCTTCACGTTCGGCTTCGACTTCGTCGGCCCGGACCATTGTGTTCACGACGTGGAGTGGCAAGCGGTGGATGACAATGGCACCTACACGGCCAACTGGGACCTGCACGTAGGCTACGGCGTCGGGCCGGTCCACGGGCCAGGCCTGGACGACGTGTGCATCCCAACGGTCACCGAGTGGGGCCTGGTTGTGATGGTGCTGCTGGTGCTTGCGGCTGGGACGGTCGTGATCTTCCGCCGCCGGGCGATGATGGCGTAAGCTGGTAAGGTGCGCTGTGCGTGCACCAATGAAGAAGGTAGGGTGCGCCGTGCGCACCAATGGAGATTGAGCTGGTAGGGTACGCTGGTGCGAGAATCCCTTCTCGCACCACACCCGGCGGAATCCTCTCCAGGCACTTACGGGAGGGGATTCCTGCCTGAGTCGGGACGAGATGGGAATCTCGTCCCAGCGGGTTGAGAACTAAGCGGTCAATGCTCCGCCTGGCGGACGCTACATGACGGTAGGGTGGGTCGTAGACTAGCCAACCTTCCAATCTCGAGGAAGGTGGGTCTTGCGGCCCACCCTACCATTTTGGTTCGTGTCACTCGGGTGCCACGTGTCAAATCCGAGCCCCGAGTGTAAGCGAGGGGTCGACAATCAAACCCGTCGCTCGCGCTCCGGGCTCTGAAGAAAACCCCATGCACGCTACTTGTGACCGCGTTTTTCAAACCTGAGGGTGAGTCACTCGCGCAATACACGTTCCAAATGGTCAACGATCTTCTGACGTACTCCGAGCAAGGTTCCGTGAATGCGAGCGCCGGCGGCCCGGGTGTGGCCGCCACCGCCGAAGGACTGGGCGACTTTGGCTACGTCGACATCCGTGCCCCACCCTTTGCTGCCCAAAGGATGGGTCACTCCCTCAGAGATAAGGCGCAGGCGCTCCCTGACGGTCGCGGTACGGAGTTCTTCCGACTCCTGCTGCGCAGGGATGGGGGACCCGGCAGTGCGTGCATCCGCGCGGGTGGGAGCATTTCTCTTTTTCGAGTGCCGTCCAGGAAGACCTTGGTGTCGCTGTTCGACCGGGGTGTCCGCGCGGGCTGAAGCCCGCGGCTCAGTTGGCGACTCAGTTGGCGACCCGGTTGGCGGCTTGCTACGGAAGCTCGCGCGAATGATATCGTCACCCGCTTCCACGAGAAGGATGGAAACAACGACAGGGCCGATGCGCAACGGCTCGTTGACGATGTCTTCGGTGTCAGCCGTTGTCGCACCCGCTTTGATGATGGCGTCTTGTGACAATGTCATGACGGCCAGGCGATCCTCAAACAGCAACTCCATTGTGCCGAGCGCCGCTCCGAGCAGTCGCACGCGCGCGGGCGATTCGTGCTGATATAACTGCTGGTACAGCTCGTGCGGGTTGGCACCGCGGGCGACCAGATCGGCTGCGGCTGTCAGCACGCGGTCATCCGTGTTCGAATACCTGAACCAGCCGGTATCGGTGGCCATGCCGATCAACAGGGCTTCACACATCTCGGCGCTCATAGGCCGGTCAAGCGCGCGGGCCCAGTCGTAGAGGATCAGGCAGGCGGCTGCGGCGGATTCGTCGATGAGGTAGTGGTCGGCCAGCTCGTCGCGCGTGACGTGATGATCGACGGCGAGCTTCGGCATGGTGGCGGACCGCAGCCAATCCGCGATCGGCCTTAGCTGGGTATAGGCGCACGTGTCGAGCACGATGACGCCGTCGACGTCAGCCAGGTCGGCCTCATGGATGTCGGCCCCCCACACCGGGATGGCTCCGTAGCGATGAAAGATCGCATAACGACCGGGAGCGGCGTCGAAGAGAAGTGCCATTGCCTCGACGCCGCGCGACCGCAGCATTGATCGCATGGCGATCAGTGACCCGAGCGCGTCACCGTCGGGTTGGGTGTGGGAGATCAACAGCGGACGCTTCCACGATGCGATCCAGCCCGCCGCATCGGCGAAGACCTTTGTATCCAACACACTCATGACGCTTGCACCTTCCCGGTCTGCGTGACAGGGCGCGAAGGGTCTGCGCTGTCTCGCACGGCCGCAACATCGCGATGTAGTTGGTCAGCCAGCGCCTGCACAGAGTCAAACCTCCGCTGTTCACGCAGACGACGCTCGAACTCGATCCGAATCATCTCGCCGTAAAGGTCGCCGTCGAAGTCGAGCAGGTGGGCTTCGATCTGCTGCTCGGTTCCGCCGAAGGTGGGGGTGTGGCCGATGCTGATTGCCGCCAAATGTATGTCACTACGCACCACCGCTCGGCCGGCGTAGACGCCGCTGCCCGGCACAAGTTGATCCGGGGTGGCGATATTGGCAGTCGGAAAGCCGATCGTACGACCCCGGCCATCGCCCTCGACCACCTCACCGATCAGCGCGTACGGTCGTCCCAAACACAGCGCGGCCCGGCGCACCTTACCTTCGGTAAGGAGGCGGCGTATCAGCGAGCTTGACACCATCAGCGTCTCGCCCTCGTCGATCTGTAATGTGACCGGTTCGACGATGTGAACCTCGCAGTTGAACCGAGCTGCGATGCGTCTAAGCAGCTCGGGCGTCCCCTTTCTGCCTCTACCGAAGCCGAACGAAGGCCCTTCGACAATGTGCGTGGGGTGGAATCGCCGTACGACGTCTTCCACGAAGCGCTCCGCCGCGAGATCCAAAAGGGCCGGCTCGCTCTTGGCCACCACGGTAATGTCCGCACCGGCTTGTGCCAGGCAGCGGAGTTTCTCTTCGGGCAGCGACAACAGGCGGGGTGCTTTGGCGGGGGCAACGATCGTCAGCGGGTGCGGCTCGAAAGTGAGCACGACGACCGGCCCACCGGTGTTGGCCGCGAACAGCCCCGCCTGGGCGAGAATCTGTAAGTGCGCGCGGTGGACGCCGTCGAAGTTGCCGATCGTCAATACCGAGTGGCCAAGCGGCGGATCAAGCGTTTCAAGACCGTGCAGGATCTTCACGGCGTTCCTCCGTGTGTGACCATCAGGATAGCGCGCGTCGGCGACCCTGGCAATTGACTGGCTGCAAATCCCCATCGCCCGGTTGACAGGTGGTTCGACCACGGTTGTCATGGCCGTCGTGGCGGACACGCTGGATAATCAAAGTGCACTGCCCGTTAGTGCCGCACTGTGTGTCGATCGCGAGGCGTTCGACCGCTTCGGTCGGGTGTTGCGACACCTGCTGGTCGGGCTTATCGATCAGGCTGTCAAACTACGACTCGTCAGCTCCGACCCGCGTGTCGAAAAACTCACGCTCGGGCCCGTCCAGACGGTTGTCCACGAGCGGATCGGCTGGCCGATGACCAGACGGCGGATCGACCAGCTTGTAGACGTTCTGTCATATCAACCACCCACGCTTGTGCATGCCTTGTCGAGCGCGTCTTACAAGATAGGGATTACGATCGCGGAAGCGTTCGACGCGGATATCGCTCTCCAGGTCACTTCGGTGGCGGATTGCGACGCGATCGCCAACCTTAAAACAGAACCGCGACCGTTAGGGAGCGGCCCCACGGTGAAGCCGGCGAGGCGGTTTCTCGCGCTCTCGCGACCGCTGGTGACGATGCTGGAAGAACAGTTGAAGATACCGGCGGAGTGGGTGGACCTGATCCACCCGGGTGTGCTGACTTCTCAGCGAATCGCCTGCTTCGCGGACGCGAAGCGGACGCCGACCATCCTTTGCCTCTCAGCCCTCGAGCGTGGCAGTAGGGTGGACCGGTTGATCGAGGCGGTCGATCTGGTCCGAAAGCGAGACCACACCGTGTTGCTCTTTCTGCTGGGACAGGGACGGCAGGAATCCGCCCTGCGGCGGATGATTCGCGAACGCAAGCTCTCGTCGTGTGTCACGCTCGCTCACCCTGCCGGCGATCCTTCCCAGGCCATGCATAGCGCCGACATCTTTGTGCGACCCTCGGCGGACACCGCCTTCACCACCGACGGTTTGCAGGCGATGGGGGCCGGGATGGCCGTTGTCACCTTCCCGAACACCGTATGCGATTACCTGCACCACGGGGAAACGGCCGTTATCTGCGAGAAACCGACGGCGGAATCGCTCGCAAACACCCTCGAGCAGCTCCTCACGGATCGCGCGGGTGCCCAACGGATCGCTACAACGGCCATCGAGTACGTTCGAACTCACCATGCCGTCAGTGGTATGGCGGAGCGCACCGCCAACGCCTACCGTAAGCTTGCCCTGGCCCGGGCCACCTTTTCCATCAAGGAGTAATCCCGGCTTGAATCGCCCACCCACTCAGTCCGGGACCGAGAGCGATACCGGGAGCGCTTTGGCCCGGGCATTACGGGGGAGGATCAAAGGAGATGTTCGCTTCGACGCCCTGTCACGCACGATCTATGCCACCGACGCGAGCCTCTACGAGATCGTTCCGCTCGGCGTCGTCCTGCCGAAAAACACGGGCGACGTCGCGGCGGTCGTGGAGGAGTGCTATAACTGCGGCACTTCAGTCGTCGCGCGCGGCGCGGGCACGGGCCTGACCGGTGGGACGGTCGGGTCAGGCGTCCAGATCGATCTCTCACGCTACATGAACCGTATCGGCAATCTCGATCTCGAAAGGCGCACTGTGGAGGTCGAGCCCGGCGTCGTCCTGGATGAACTCAACGCCCGCCTTGCATCCCATGGATTGCAGTTCGGGCCGGACGTGGCCACCAGCAGCCGGGCTACGCTCGGCGGCATGATCGCGAACAACTCCTGCGGCGCCCGCTCGATCGTTCACGGTCGAACGGTTGACCATGTAGCCGAACTTACGGTGGTGCTGGCCGACGGCGAGGTCGTGACTTTCGGGGAGCCTGCGATTCCTTCAGACTCGAAGGACAGCGGCGTGGCATCGCACACAGGCCGAATCGAACGGGAGCTTGGCCGGATCCGCGATGATTGCTACGACGAGATTCAACGGCGCTTTCCCAAGCTTCTGCGCAGCAACGGCGGCTACGGCCTCGATCGGCTCGGACCGCCGGGAACACGGGGCGATGCCCTCGGAATCCTGTGTGGCAGCGAGGGAACGCTCGGTATCGTCGTGCGCGCGAAATTGAAGCTGGTCCCGGCTCCGCGGCACTCCGGGCTTCTTGTCATGCACTTCAAAAATGCTTTCGATGCCTTATCCGCGACGCCAGCGATCCTGCGGCACAAACCGGCCGCCGTTGAACTCATTGATCGACTCATTCTTGACGCCGGGCGGGTCAACCCGGTACTGGGCAAGCGCTGCGACTTTTTGCAGGGCGATCCGTCGGCCCTGCTCGTTGTCGAGTTTCACAACGACGATGCCGATGTGTTGTCATCAAGGATCGATGCACTTACGGCCGACGCCGACGCCTGTAGCTTGTCATTCGCAGCGCTCAAGATTCTTGAATCCGATCGCCAGGCGGATGTCTGGAACCTTCGCAAGGCCGGGCTCGGGTTGCTCATGTCCAGGCCCGGAGACGCGCAACCCATCGCCTTCGTCGAGGATTCCGCAGTCGATCCTTCGCATCTTCGCGACTATATCGAGCGTTTTTCCAGCATCTTGAAGCGGGAAGGGGTCGCAGCAAGCTATTACGCTCACGCCAGCGCCGGCTGCATCCACGTTCGCCCGGTGCTGAACCTCAAAAAGGCCGACGACGTTCAACGCATGCGCCGCATCGCCGACGCCGTCAGCAGTCTGGCACTCGAGTTCGGCGGCGCGATGACGGGAGAGCACGGCGACGGCATCGTGCGATCCTGTTGGCTCGAGAAGATGTATGGGCCGACGATCCTGGCTGCGTTCAAAAGGATCAAACGGCTCTTCGATCCCGACGGCCTCTTCAACCCGCATAAGATTGTCGATCCTTACCCGATGACCGAGCACCTGCGCTTCGGACCTTCGTTTGAGGCGCAAATGGTCAAGACCCATTTGGATTTCTCATCGTATGGGGGCATGGCCGGGCTGGCGGGGATGTGCAGCGGCGTCGGGCAATGCCGGCAACGACGCATCGGGACGATGTGCCCGTCGTACATGGCCACCGGCGACGAAACGCACACGACCCGCGCACGGGCGAATGCCCTGCGCGTCGCCCTGTCGAATCGCGGTCTGCTGAACGGCCTCGACGATCCGCAGCTTGCGGAGGTCATGGACCTCTGCCTTTCCTGTAAGGCCTGCAAGGCCGAGTGCCCAACGGGCGTGGACATGGCGCGGTTGAAATCCGAATACCTGTCCCACCGGCACCTCGTACACGGTGTCAGCCGAAGGGCACGACTCATCGCGGAGATGCCGCACCGGCTTGCGACGGCAAGTCGTTTCCCGAGATTCAGTAACCTGGTCATGCAGTCGAAGGCGCTGCGCGCGTTCATCGAACATCACTACGGCCTTGACCGCCGCGTACCGCCGCCACGGTTCGCTCGTCAGACGTTTCGGGCGTGGTTCCGTCGTTACCGTCGGGCGCGCCCAGACCAAGACGCCCCGCGCGGCCGCGTGGTTTACTTTGTGGATACCTGGACGAACTACTTTACGCCGCAGGTCGGGATGGCCGCCGTCAAGCTTCTCGAACGTGCCGGTTTCGAGGTGCTTTGTCCGAAGACGCTTTGCTGCGGCCGGCCGGCCATCAGTCAGGGACTGCTCACCGACGCGAAACAGCTCGCGGAGTTCAATGTCCGCCGCCTCGCACGCCTCGCCGCGGAGGGCGTGCCGATTGTCGGAACCGAGCCGAGTTGCATCCTGACCCTCGTGGATGAGTATCCGCAACTCGTGCGGCTACCCGCAGCCCGAAACATCGCATCACAGGCCATGACCATCGACACATTCCTGAAGCGCTTGCTCAACGACGATCCGTCCGCGCTTCAGTTCACAGGTCCACAAACGCCGCTGCTCTACCATACCCACTGCCACCAGAAATCCATTGTGGGTTCCTCGGACACAGCGGAGTTGCTCCACCGCGCCTTCGGCAACGCAGCCTCGGAGATCGACAGCGGCTGCTGTGGGATGGCCGGGGCGTTCGGCCATGAGGTGGAACATTACGACGTTGCCCGCGCGATCGGTGAGGAGCGGCTTTTCCCGGCAGTGCGCAACCGCGGCGATGCACAGATCGCCGCCTCGGGCTTTAGCTGCCGCCAGCACATCGAACACCACACGGGCGTGCACGCCAGACACATCGTCGAGTACCTCGCCAACGCATTGGCGTGACAGGACCACCCCGCGGCAACGCCGTCCACCGGTCGTCTTTCTTTGGCGATTGAAGAAGCGGTCGCATTGGAACGTCTGACAGCGTGTTTGAGAAGTCGGATGCCACTGGCAGCTTGCTGCCATTGTGCAACGTAAAAGCCTATAGGCTAAAGAACTGCCGCGTGTTGCGGGCGGTCTGTTCGGTGAATTCTTCGATCGAAACACCGCGGAGTTCCGCGAGAAACCTGGCTGTATGCACAAGGTTAGCCGGTTCGTTGGGGTGCTTACCCCGAATCGGCACCGGCGACAGGTAGGGTGAATCGGTTTCGATCATCAGCGCGTTTTTCGGATAGATCCTGGCGATCTTGTGGAGCCAGGTCGACTTGGGAAAGGTGACGATCCCGGTGAACGATATCCGCCAGCCGTGCTCCGCCACGAGTAGAGCCTCACTAGACGTTCCCGTAAAGCAATGGAACACCACGGGCCGGCCCTCGAACCCCTTGTCGAGCAGGATTGAAATCGTGTCGTCGAAAGCCTCGCGGCAGTGGATAATGAGCGGGCGCGAGCGAGACGAGGCCATCTCGAGCTGGCGCACGAAGATCGACCGCTGCGTGGCCCGATCCGCGAAGTCGTGATGGTAGTCGAGGCCGATCTCACCAACGGCAACGACGCGTGGGTGATCCCAGAGCTCAGCCATCGCAGTAAGGTCGTCCTCCGTTACCTTCTCGGCCTCATGCGGATGAAAACCGCCCGCGGCGTGAATGACGCCGGGGTGGCGCTCGGCCAAGCGGACGGCGCTCCTCGTATCACTGAGGTCCATGCCGATTGTGATGATCCGGTCGACACCGGCCTCGGTGCAGTGTGCAAGTACACTGTCGACCTGATCACGGAGTTCGGGAAAGGCCAGGTGAGCGTGTGAGTCGATCAAGCCCATCGGAAATCTTGCCGAGTCAAATCCGGTTTGTTCAGTCGGACCAACGAACCCAACGTTCAACCCCGTCGTGGCTGATAAGCGTCCTCGAAATGCTTGATGAGCGGTGAACCGCGGGCGGGCCAAACCACCGTCACCAGGTCAAACCGACAGGGGCGGTCCTGTGCCGATCGTTGCATCAGGAAGTATCTGGCGGCGTTTTCGATCCGTCTCCACTGCAGCTTACGGGGCACCCCCTGAGGATCCTCCGCGACGTCGTCCGACCGGGTCTTGACCTCGACGAAGACGATCGTATCACCGTGCGAGCAGATAAGATCGATTTCCCCGGCAATACAACGGTAATTGCGGGCAAGGACGCGGTGGTGCTTACTCTTCAGGTGCCGTGCGGCGGCCCGTTCCCCGCGCCGACCAAGCAGGAGCCTGTGATCACGCCGGCGAGCCGGCCAGCTCAGGCTCCCGAGTCTCTTTCTTATGAACGCGAAGTTCACGAACCTTGCGCGCCTTCCCGATCCGATGGCGAAGGTAGAACAACTTCGCACGGCGAACCTTGCCGCGACGCCGGACCTTCACGTCGACGACGTTGGATGAATGAAGCAGGAACTTTCGCTCGACACCTTCGTTGGTGACAATACGCCGGACGGTAAAGGCCTCGTTGATCCCCGCTCCCCGGCGGGCGATTACGACGCCGTTGAACATCTGGATACGTTCCTTCTCACCCTCCACAATACGGGTCAAGACGTCGACCGTATCGCCAATATGAAACTCGGGCGTCTTCGCCTTCAGATAGGGCTTCTCCACCAACTCGATCAACGGCTGTCTCATTACGTCTCACTCCCAGTCGTGAAGCGTATCTTGCTTACCTATGACGCTTCACGCTTCACGAACAACGCTTCACGTTCTCAGGTCCGGCCGGCGTGTCAGCGTGCGATGTAACGCCTGCTCTCGCCGCCAGGCCGCGATCCTACCGTGGTCACCTGAGAGCAACACTTCGGGCACCTTCATACCGCGATACTCTCGTGGCCTGGTATACTGCGGATACTCCAAAACACCATCAGCGAATGAATCATTCGCAGCCGATGTTTCGTCGCCCAAAGCGCCCGGCAGCAGCCGGACCACGGCATCGATCAACACGAGGGCAGCCGGCTCACCACCGGAAAGCACATAATCACCAATCGAAATCTCGCGAGCACTAATTCCGGTTCGGATCCGCTCGTCGAAACCCTCGTAGTGGCCGGCCAGGATCACAAGCCAGGGCGTTTTCGCCAACTCCGCCACCATGCTCTGTGTCAGGCGCTCGCCCTGCGGTGTCAGGAGGATGCGGACGGGCTCACCCTCCGTCTGCGACTCCACCTGCTCTAGGGCATCAAACACTGGCCCGCACATCAAGACCATGCCCGGCCCGCCGCCAAAAGGCTTGTCGTCGACGCTGCGATGCTTATCGCGAGCGAAATCGCGAAAGTCAGTGCATCCGATGGAAACAATGCCCGCTTGGATAGCCCGCCCGACGATGCTCGACGCGAGAAACGGCTCGAGCACCTCCGGAAACAATGTCAAAACGTCAATCCGCATCGGTGCTCGATCTCGTTTGTTGACCGACTGGAAAGTCGGTCCCACAGGGTTTGTCAGACGGTCTCAGCCTCCGTCAAACTCGCCCGCGCGCCGATGCCGTGCTTCTCCAATATCCGCCGGACAGTCTCACTTGGCTGAGCACCCACACTGAGCCAGTACTCAATCCGCTTATGCTTTAACACAACCTGCCGATCTTCATCGGCGTTGAGCGGATTATAGCTACCAAGTTCCTCAATTACCTTGCTATCGCGCGCCCGCCGGCTGTCGACAGCAGCCAACCGATACGACGGACGGTGTCGGCGACCGACTCGTTTCAGTCTGATCCGCACTGCCACGGTATCCTCCCACCGCCCCGCACTTGCACGCCGGGCGATTCCTTAAAACCCTCTGCAGAGCCAGAATCCAGCCAGTATAGCATTGGACCGGCAAAGGACAAGCGGGCAGCCTGTAATCCAAAAGAAAGCACCGCTCACCCTAAGGCGAAACGGTGCTTTCCGGAGGGGAAAGAAGCCAGGTGCTTTGTGCTAACGACCTATTCGGTCAACCTCCGATATTATACGCCTAACTCTCAGCGGGGTTCCAGAAACTTAATAATCAAACCAACTCACACGAGCTAGTATCGACAGAACATACCAGCAATCTTTTGCCTGTCAACAGATAATTGTACCCGCTGCAGCGGAAAAGTCAGCAGAAAACATAAGTCTTTACCGGACATACCACAAATATCAGCACTCGGAGAAACCACAGGCATCGCAAGTCACGCACCCTTCACCGAAACGGAGCGCGTTTTGGCAATCTGGGCAAAGTACCTTGTACTGGGCCTGCTGCCAGTGAATCCCACGGGAATCAAGTCTCGACGGCACGGAAGAGCCGGCCCCTTCTCGCAACGTGGAACCGTTTCCACTGCCCTTCTTGCGACCATTGGAGCCGTTCCCACCCTGCTCGCCTTTTTCATCGCAGTCTGACACATCCTGAACAACGCCGGTGTTGTAGTCGCCCGTAAGCAGAGCTTTGAGGCCATAGTCGGCCTTGGCCCGCCTGTATCTTCGCAGCGCCCGGGCCAGCCCGTCACCAAGGCTCATGATTTTGCCTTGTTTTGTGTGCACTTGAAGACTCGAGCCGATGGAGTGGAGTTGGCGCACGACGTGGTCCAGGCTGCCGCCGGCGCGCAGCCACAGGCTCACCATCCGGCAAATGGCTTCCAGATCGCTGTTGGCCAGGTCGCCGCCTTTGCCGAGCTGAGCGAAGACCTCCAGCTCACGGTCGGTTTTCGGGTCGACCGTGATGTTGATGTGCATGTTGCCAAACGGTGTCAGTTGTCGGACA
>JBARRC010000666.1:0-1509 GCA_049644045.1 Phycisphaerae bacterium | reverse complement strand
GTTGTGACACACCTGAACTTGCGGGTTCGTTACCGGATCAGAGCCGCGGGCGCCAGCCCGCGGACTGGTCCCGCCGCCGGCACGGCGGGCTCTGGCTCGTTCCATCGACCCGCTCGTTATCGGTCGTATCGACCGATCGAATTCACGGGTTGAGGTCGAGATCCGATCCAATGATGGAATCATATCAAGCGTGCCGGGCGCGCCTCCGACATAGTTATGGGAACTACACGATGAAGCTCACGATCGTCATACCGGCCTATAACGAAGAGGAGGCCATCGGCTCGATCATCGAGCGGTCGCTCGCGGCACGTGAGATCATCGTGCGCAACTCGCCCGTCGACGACGTGGAGATCATCGTCGTAAGCGACGGGTCGACCGACCGCACAGCCGAGGTCGCGGCCCGGTATGATGACATTCGAGTCATCGTCTTCGAAAGGAATCGCGGCTACGGCGCGGCCATCAAGAGAGGATTTGCGGAGGGTAGCGGTGAGCTGGTAGGTTTTTTGGACGCGGACGGCACGTGTGCCCCGAACTTCTTTGCGACGCTCTGCACGGCGTTGATCGAAGAAGATGCGTCCGTGGTGATCGGGTCGCGTATGGGGCCCGAAAGCCGGATGCCACTGGTTCGCCGGTTCGGCAATCGCATCTACGCCTTAATACTTTCGATGCTGAGCAACCGGGTGGTGACCGATACCGCCAGCGGTATGCGGGTGGTCCGCCGTGACGCGCTCGAGCAGCTCTACCCGCTGCCGGACGGGCTGAACTTCACCCCCGCAATGAGCGCCCGCGTGCTGATGGACGATCGACTCACCATCGTGGAGCGGCCCATGCCCTACGAGGAGCGCATCGGCGAATCCAAGCTGCACGTTGTCAAGGACGGCGTCCGATTCCTGCGCACCATTTTCGAGATGACGCTCATGTGGCGGCCGGCGAAGCTGTTCGTCTCCACGACCGTGCTGTGTCTTACCGTAATGACGCTCTTCGCGGTGCACCCGGTCGAGACGTGGCTGCGGTTTGGACGGTTTGAAGAGGACATGATCTATCGCCTGCTTTTTTGTTCGTTGCTGGCGACGTTGGGGGTTGCGTTGTTGTCGGCGGGAGTAGTGTGCGATCATTTGCACCGTCTGCTCGATGAGCGATCCACAACGGGCGGGCCGCGGACCTTCCTGTGGAGCCTGCTTGACAAGGTTTACTCCTTTCGTGGATTCACCCTGGTGTTGGTGCCGTCCCTTCCGATTCTCGTATGGCTGGTCGGGCGAGGCGCGTGGACGTGGGTGACGGCCGGGTACGTCAATGTGCACTGGTCGCGGGCCGTGTTGGCTGGCCTGATCGCCTTCGGCATCGGCCAGATGTTTGTCACTGTGTTGATCGTGAACCTGTTGCGCTTCCACACGGCCAGGAAACGACCGTCCGAACACCGGCGTACGGTGATGGTCAGTGCCGCGTCCAAGACACTCCACGTGCCCGCGCCGGTACACCCCGCCACCCCGATCGAGGACGAGGTGCCGG
>JBARRC010000665.1:0-5605 GCA_049644045.1 Phycisphaerae bacterium | reverse complement strand
CCGGCGGGGACGCCGGCCGCTACAGAGCGACACGAATTATTCGCATGTGCCACAGAGAATGGCCGCACCCCCGCTCAACGCATCCCTTTTACGCCTATAGACCGCAAGAGAATTACGAATTACAAGTTACGAATTACGAACCGCTGGGACGAGAACCGCTGGGACGAGATTCCTATCTCGTCCCCACCGACATAGGAATCCTTACCTGCGATTTGAGGGAAGGGATTCCTAGAGCCGGGGGTGCGAGAAAGGATTCTCGCACCAGCAAATGATTCTCGCACCAGCAAACGGCCGCTCCCTTACGGTCGCGGTTCGGATTGGTGGTTTGACGTTTTTCGTAATTTGTAATTTGTAATTTGTAATTCGTAACTATGTTCGTTCATCTGCATGTTCACACGCACTACAGCCTGCTTGACGGTGCGACGCGCATCGAAGCACTTATCGAGCGCGCGAAGCAGTTCGACATGCCGGCCGTCGCGATCACCGATCACGGCAACCTGTTCGGAGCGATCGAGTTCTACACGGCTGCGCTCAAGGCCGGGATAAAACCGATCATCGGATACGAGGCGTATCTCGCACCGGGGGACCGCCGTGCGAAGGAGGCAGCCGGACGCAAAGAGGCGTACCACCTGCTTCTATTGGCGATGAACCGCGAGGGGTATCAAAACCTCATGCGCCTCGCGACCATCGGATACACCGAAGGGTTCTATCGTAAGCCGCGCATCGACAAGGAAGTGCTGCGCGAGTTCTCGTCCGGCCTGATCTGCACGAGCAGTTGCGCCAGCGGTGAGATTCCGCAGGCGCTTCTTGCCAGAGATCGGCCCGCGGCAGAGGAAATCGCCAGGGGCTACCTTGAGATCTTCGGGCCGGACCGGTTTTTCATCGAACTCCAGGACCACAACCTCCCCGATCAGCGCATCCTGAACCCCGAGCTGGTCGACCTGGCCGGGCGGCTGGGCGTGGGGACCGTCGCTACCAACGACGTGCACTACCTCGAGCACGACGACGTGGAAGCCCATGACGTGCTGTGCTGCATCAACACCGGTGCGCTGCTGACCGATGAGGGCCGGTTCAAGTTTCCGACCGATCAATTCTATTTCAAGAGTGTCGACCAGATGTCGGCCCTGTTCGCCGATTACCCCGAGGCGATCGCGAACACCCTGCATGTGGCCGACATGTGCAATCTTGAACTCGACTTGTCGAAACGCCATGCACCGGTTTTCAGGGTGCCGGAGGATGTCACCGATGAGCGGGGACAATCGCTCGATGACGCCGCCTACCTGCGTCAACTGGTCCACCAGGGCGCCGAGGAACGTTACGGCCGGATCACGCCCAATTTGCGCGAGCGCATCGAATACGAGCTGGAGGTGATCACGGGCAAAGGGTTCGCGAGCTACTTCCTGATTATTTGGGATTGTGTCAGCTACGCCCGCAAACACGGCATCCCGGTCAGCGCGAGGGGCAGCGGCTGCAGCTCGGTGGTGGCCTATTGCCTCCACATCAGCGCGCCCGACCCCATCCGATACGGGCTTTATTTCGAGCGGTTCATGGACCCCGACCGCGATGAGATGCCGGATATCGATCTGGACATCTGCCAGATCGGCCGGTCGCAACTGCTCGACTACGTCCGCGAAAAGTACGGGCACGTGGCACAGATCATCACCTTTGGCACGCTCAAAGCCAGGGCGGTGATCAAAGACGTATCCCGCGTGATGGGACTCGGCTTTGAGGAGGCTAATAACCTTACGAAGCTGATCCCCGCCGAGCTGAAGATGACGCTCGACAAGGCGCTGGGGCAAGAGCCCGAGCTGAAGAAGCGTTACGAGACCGATCCGAAGATCAAGCGGGTTATTGACATCGGCCGCAGGCTCGAAGGCATCGCGAGAAACGCGGGTGTTCACGCAGCCGGTGTCGTGGTGGCGGATCAGCCGCTGGTCAACCTCCTCCCGCTCTACAAGGCGTCCGATCAGGACTCGCTCGTGACGCAGTTCGACGGCCCGACGGTGGAGAAGGTCGGGCTGCTCAAGATGGATTTCCTCGGTCTTCGCACGCTCACGACGCTCGAGCGGGCCAGACAGCTTGCTGAACGAAGCGCCGGGAAGACGATCGACCTTGAACATATCGAGCTGAACGATCCGAAGGTTTACGAGCTGTTTGCGCGCGGTGATACGAAGGGCCTCTTCCAGTTCGAATCCGGCGGCATGCGCGACGTGATCATGCGGATGAAGCCCAACCGGATCGAGGACCTGATCGCAGCCAACGCGCTCTACCGGCCGGGGCCTATGGAAAACATTCCCGAGTACATCGCGCGCAAGCACGGGGCTAAATGGACCACGCCGCACCCGATCATGACCGAAGTGCTGGAGGAAACGCATGGCATTATGGTCTACCAGGAGCAGGTGTCCCGACTGGTCAACCGGCTCGGCGGGATTGAGCTCAAGGCTGCATTCCGCCTGGCGAAGGCCATCAGCAAAAAAAAGACGGAGATGATCGAGGCGATGCGCGAGCCGTTCCTGAACGGCTGCGTCGCCAACGGCGTGAAGCGCGGGGTCGCCACCCGTGTCTTCGAGGACATCCTCAAATTCGGAGGATATGCGTTCAACAAGGCGCACTCCACCGGCTACGCGCTCGTCGCCTACCAGACCGCCTGGATGAAGACCTATCACCCGGTCGAGTTTATGGCCGCCGTGATGACCTTCGAGATGTCCAACACCGACAAGGTGGCGGAATATCGAGAAGAGTGCAACGAAATGGGCATCAAGGTCGCACCGCCCGGCATCAACGCCTCCGAGTTTGTTTTTGTCGTCGCACCTGGTGCCATCCGGTTCGGCCTCGGTGCGATCAAGGGGGTCGGGGCCAAGGCGGTGGCTGCGATCGTCGAGGAACGCGAGCGCGGCGGCCCGTATCGAAGCCTGTTCGATTTCTGTGAACGCGTCGACCTTACCGCGGTCAACCGTGCCGCTACTGAGGCACTGATCTGTGCCGGCGCATTCGACGGCACCGGCGGCATGCGCAAAGCGCTTGTCGACGCACTCGATCAGGCGATAACGGCAGGGCAGGCGGCGCAGCGCGATCGTCGCAGCGGGCAAATGGCCCTGTTCGGTGGTGACAACGGCCTGTCCGCCGGCAACCTGCCCGAGCCGGAACTATCCACCGCCGAATGGACCGAGGCCGAGATGCTCGCGCGGGAAAAAGCCGTCCTGGGCTTTTACATCACGCGCCATCCGCTCGCGAGCCATGAGCGGTTGCTCGAAGCCTGCGCCACCGCGACCACGGTTGATCTTGCGCGGTGCAAGGATGACGACCCGGTGATCGTGGGCGGTATGGTGTCGAGCCTGCGGACGGTGAAGGCCCGCACCGGGCGCAACTCCGGCAGGCAACTCGGGATCGTAACGCTCGAGGATCTGAAGGGTCGCGTCGATGCCATTGTGTTTCCTGACGACCTGGTCAAATACCGGTCCGTGCTCGTGCCCGATGCGTTGGTGTTTCTGGAAGGGGCGGTGGACCGAAAGCGCGAAGAACCGTCGTTGCGCGTCTCACGGGTGATCCTGGCCGATGAAGCTCCGCAGGGGCTCGCCATCGCCCTCCTCCTGGACATCTCCCGGGACGCTCCCGTCGACGAGGTGGTTCGACTTCTTCGAACCCACCGGGGGGAGTGTCGCGTGTATCTGAACGTGGAGACGAGCGACGGTCTGATCGGCCAGATTGAATGCAATCCGGCGATCCGGGTGTCGTGCACGCCCGAGTTCCTGCAGGCGATGGTCGAACTCCTTGGTCGCGATGCGGTCTGTGTGCTGGGCCCCAACCGGCGAGCGATCCCGCTCCAAGAGATACGTGCCCCGTCGCACGCCGCGATTCGTTAGCAATTGTAGTTATGTCAACGGATTGATGGTCAGGCCCGTTGCGAGTTTGGGGTGGAAGTAGGTGCTTTTTTGGGGCATCAGACCGCCGGATTCGCTGACGGCACGGAGGTGTGCCATTGGGGTGGCGCCCATGAGCAGGGCGACGCCGGATTCGTCGCAGGCACTCTGTTTCGCATCCTCGGTTGACTTGACGTAGCGGACCTCGGGTTTCTTGCCGCCGAGCTTCTTTGTAAGCAGTTCATCGATCAGGTACCGGTGCAGATAGGCGTAATCGAGCCTGAGCCAGGCCTCGCACTGGTCCGGCTCCAGTGTCGCGAGCACGTCACGATTGGCGAAGCGCAGCGGCGTTTCGCTTCCGGTCCGGCCGTCGTAGAGGACGAGGTCTGCCCCCTCCCTAATCCCCCCCTTGTCAAGGGTGGGCGAGGGGGGTGATTCTGCGGGCTGGGTACGGGCGTTCGTTGGAACGACGCTCACCCCCTCCGACCAGGCCTCAAGCACGGTGGTCAGTTCGACGTGCGTGAGCGCGCGGTTATAGGGAAGGATCAGACAACCCGGGTCGTCCATGCTCGCGAGCACGAACATCACGTAGTTGGCCGGGTGGTCGTGAAGCAGCGATCCGCCGCACTGGTCCGCAAGCCAGTCGCAGTAGAGCAGGGCCGTGCCATAGCGATGATGGCCGTCGGCGATGTAGAGCTTCTTGTCCGCCAGAGTGGAGACCACAGTATCAACGGCGCTGGCGTCGGTGACGATCCACATTCGATTCTCCACACCCTCCAGCGTTCCGGTCGCATCCGGCTCGTTCGACGCGGTGGCGGCGAAGGCGTTGCCGATGCGGTCTTCGGGATCGGTGTACAGGCCGAAGATGGGGGACAGTTGACTTTTCGTGGCCTTCATTAGCGCGAGGCGGTCTTCCTTGGGACCGCCGAAGGTCTGCTCGTGCGGGAGGATCAAGCCTTTCGAGAAGGGCTCGAGTCGAACGCGGGCGATCAACATCCGACGGGTGTACGGTCTGCCCGCGTGTTCGAACCGCTGGTGATAGAGGTACATCGCGGGATTTTTCTCGCGGACGAGCGTGCCGTCGGAGAGCCAAGTCTGGAGGAGCCGCGCGGATTTCTCGTATGCGCCGGCCGGCCCGGCTGATTTCGGTGGAATGTGGGGGAGATCAATCGCGACGATATTGTGCTCACTCTTTGCGAGTAGTGCGTCCTTGTCACTTCGGTCGAGCACATCGTAGGGCGGGGCCAGCATGGCGGAGAGGTCTCCGCCGCTGCGCCTTTCGTCGAATCGGATGGCGGAAAACGGGGCAACTTCTGGCATGGCAACCTCCTTTTACCTGGTCAGCTTACCCAGCGTTCTTGCAAGGGGCTTGAGACCACTCCGACCGGCCTTGCTCATCAGGTTGAACAGCGTGTTCATTGTCTCGCAGAACTCGAGGATGTCCGTGAAGCGTTTCTTGTAGACCTCCGCGTCCTTGCGGGCCTGGCCGCGTAGCCCGGCCTTCTCTTCGTCAATCATGTCGAGACATCGCTCGATGGTCTCAACGATCGGCTGCACCTCCCGGCGACGCCGCTCTCGCACGATGGCATCGAACATCTGCCAGACATCTTTTTCAGCCTCGAAGTATTCCTTCCGATCGCCACGGCGATGGATACGGTAGATCAGACCCCAGTTGACGAGTTCGCGGAGGTTTATGCTCGCACTGCCGCGCGACACGGAGAGCTGGTCCATGACGTCGTCGGTGC
>JBARRC010000664.1:0-3103 GCA_049644045.1 Phycisphaerae bacterium | reverse complement strand
ATCGCCGATCCGGACCGGAAACGCGCATGGCGCAACGGGGGCTCGCCCGCTCCCTCACGGTCGCGGTTCTGATTGGGACCTGCGTGACCGCTCCCTCACGGTCGCGGCTCTGATTGGGACCTGCGTGACCGCTCCCTTACGGTCGCGGCTCTGATCGGGCGTACCCATACCGCCGGAAGTGTCACGGACCCCCGGTGCCGGGGTCATACCGGTTGTTCGGTGAAAAGTTCCCGGACGCGCGGTATGCTTGGTGCGTGGACGAGTTCCAATCACAAGGCCGACGTGTATCGAGGATCAGCTTGGGGCTCAACGGCGGTCTGGCCCTTGTCAAGCTGGTGACCGGGATCGTCGGTCATTCGTACGCACTCATTGCGGACGCGATTGAGTCGCTGGGCGATATTTTCAGCTCGGCCATCGTCTGGGGTGGGCTGGTCATCGCATCCAGACCGGCCGACGAGAATCACCCCTACGGACACGGTAAAGCCGAGCCGCTGGCTGCACTGGCGGTCGCAGTCATGCTGATCGGCGCGGCGATCGTCATTGCCACGCAGGCCATCCACGGAACCCGGGTGCCTCAGGAAGCCCCGGCAGCGTACACGCTCGTCGTGCTCCTGGCGGTCGTCGTCGTCAAGGAGGCGATGTGCCGCTACGAATTGCGGACAGCCAAGCGGATCGGCAGCACCGCGATCACCGTCGATGCGTGGCATCATCGCAGTGACGCGCTGACCTCCACGGCCGCCGCCATCGGTATCACGATCGCGCTGGTCGGAGGGGAGGGTTACGAATCCGCCGACGACTGGGCGGCACTGGCTGCCTGCCTGGTGATCGTCATCAACGGACTTCGGTTCGCACGCATCGCCGTCGGCGAACTCATGGACACCACACCCGACACGGCGCTGGCTGACGAGATTCAAGTCATCGCGTCGGGCGTCGAGGGCGCGCGATTCGTAGAGAAGGTACTTGTTCGGAAGGCGGGTCCTGCTCTGTATGTCGATCTACACCTCGAGGTTGATCCAGCATTGACGGTGCGCGAGGCCCACGGAATCGCCCACGCCGTCAAGGACGCGATCAAGTCGAGGCGGGCCGAAGTGGCCGACGTGCTCGTGCACGTCGAGCCCCACGTCGAGCGAGCCTGACACGGAGAAGGAGACATCGATCATGAACGTTATTTTGGATATCTGCGTGGTGCCGATCGGAGTCGGCGTGTCGGTCTCGCGATACATCGCCGCCTGCGAACAGGTCTTGACCGAAGCCGGTTTCGAACCTCACCTCCACGCCTACGGAACGATCATCGAGGGTGAATGGGACAAGGTCTTGGCCGCGGTGAAGCGTTGTCATGAGGTGATCCACGAGATGGGTGTGCCGCGCATCTCCACGACCATCAAGCTCGGTACGCGCACCGACCAAAAGCAGACGATCAACGACAAGGTGCGCAGCGTGAAGGAGAAGCTGCGCTAGGATTCACACGGCGCTGCCGCGTGTGCCTTTCCTTGGCGTGCACCAAGGGTGACATACCCAAGCCGAAGGCGCCGGCATGGCTGCCAACACCGATAGCCACCTGGCCGCGCGTCGGTTGGCCACTCCGCCTGCCCGCCCTCGCCCTCCCCCCTCTACTTATTCCTCACACGGGCTGACGAGAATCGGATCCTTCAGGTCAATCACAATTCTGGTAGCCTTCTCGGTCGTGATCTCGGCCTCCTGGTCAAGATCGATCAGGAATCGTTGTTCGCAGTCATCACGCACGACGATCACTTCGACTTGATCGGGCTGAGTAAGCTCCGGTCGTGCAGGCGAACAAGGATTAAAGAGTGCTCCGGCGGCCCTGCAAGCGAAAACTCCTTGGATACCTGTATTCAACGAGATCGGGCGTCGCCCCGCAAGTAGTTCACCGTCATTCAGAACACGAACCCCATATACAACCCCCACTAGACCTTGCATGGTCTCACTGTCCAGGAGTTGCCCCCGCACCACATAAACGGCCACCAAGTCTCCGGGGTGGATTGGGGTAGACTCGACGACCTCGGCCGAATTTCACCCCTTACGGGGACAAACACGCTGACGATTGACCTGCCAGACGCGTCCTTTACCATCAGGCATCCTAGCGCGGCCGTTGATCAGGTGTATGTTGCCTTCGACGGCTTTGTTGCAGGAGTCGCGAATGTTACAGACACACTGGGGCGGTTGTTGAACTCCTGTTTCAACCTACAGATTCCCGATCGGCAGGCCACGCTGTTCGCAATCCGGGATAAGGTGAAGGGTTTACCACTCGGCCAAGTTCTCGCTGATCCGACAAGGACGGATTGGCTTAAAGGTGTCCGTGAACTCCGCGGCCAGTGCCAGCATGCAGACCTTGAAGACGTCCTGCGTCACCCCAGCGCTGTGTTCGGACGTTGTGAAGAACCGTGTGTGCCGTCCAAGTTCCTCTGGTCAAATCCGCCACGCGATACGCCTGTGACGGAGTACGCGGCGGCAGTGGCTGACAAGGTGGAAACACTCCTCTGCGATTGCATCGCCGTCATAGTCCAGCAGGGGGCTAAGGCGACCGCTCCGATATAAGCGAAGGATCTGAAGGCGCGATCAACATGGGAAGGACGTTGAGTCAATGCTCCCCCGTATAGATCGCACGCGCGCGAAGCGCCGTCAATATCTGATTCGACCACGACCACGCGCGGCAGGGTACGTTGTCTGCGCGCCGAATGAAGATCGGCGCCAGTGCTTGGGGTAGTTTGTCGGGTGTCCTGAATAGCTCGATGATTCGGTTTGCCGCCGTCTCTGCTTTGCCGTAGAATTGCATTGCCGATACCTCCCTTACAGGTGTTGGCCACGGGACCGGACAGTTGCGTGTCGCGGTCCCACTTGTCATTACAGAGTAAGTATGACACGTGTTTGGCAGGCTGTCAAGAGAAAAATCCTACAACCGTTCCGTTGTGGCAAAAACGCGCCTTAGGCAGCAAAAAAGGGACATGGCGTTTGCCTCTTGTTTTCCAGTGGTTTTCGAGCGGTTTGCAGCGCGTATGCAAGCGGTCAGTAGTGCCGCCTTGGTGACATCAAGGCGCACGACCTTCCGGCAAGCACGTGGGAAAAACGAACCGGGGGACCCCAC
>JBARRC010000663.1:0-6802 GCA_049644045.1 Phycisphaerae bacterium | reverse complement strand
TTCAACGGTAACTCGGCCTACTATGGCGGCGGGATGTGCAACTCCGAGAGCGCTCCGAGGCTGACCAACTGCACCTTCAGCAGGAATTTGGCGGGGCGTGACGGCGCCGGGATGTACAACTACTGGTACAGCGACCCGATGCTGACTAGCTCCACGTTCACCGGAAACCACGCCGACGCGTTCGGCGGTGGGATGTTCAACGACGACAGCAGCCCGGCGCTGACCAACTGCACGTTCAGCGGGAACTCGGCCGAACACGCCGGTGGGATGCACAACTTGTACAGCGACCCGACACTCATCAACTGCACGTTCGGCAGAAACTCGGCCGAACACGGCGGGGGGATGCACAACTACAACAGCAGCCCGACGCTGGGCAACTGCACGTTCAGCGAAAACTCGGCACCGAAGGGGCCGGCGCTAGGATTTGATTCCTATGAACAATCGTATCCAAGCACCGTTCAGATGACCAACTGCATCCTCTGGGATGGCGGGAACGAAATATGGAACAACGATGGCTCCACGATCACGATCACCTACAGCGACGTTCAGGACGATGAGCCTGACGATGGAATCGTATATCCAGGAATAGGCAACATCGATGAAGACCCACGCTTTGTACCTGGCCCGGGCGGTTGCTACTACTTGAGCCAGGTCGTAGCGGGCGATGCGGTCAATAGTCCGTGTGTCGATAGCGGCAGTGACACGGCAAGCAGCCTGGGTCTCGATACGATGACGACACGGAGCGATGAAGGCATCGATATGGGCATCGTCGATATGGGATGCCACTACCCTGTCACCGGGCAGCCGTTTATCATGGGCGACTTCGACCGCAGCGGGCGCATTGATTTACGCGACTTCGCCGGGCTCCAAAGCTGCTTCACCGGCTCCCCCGATGACGAACCCGTAACCGTATCCCCGTGCTGCCGCATCTTCGACTTCAAGCCGCCTGACGGGGATGTGGACCTCGACGACTACGCGGCCTTCCAATCGGCACTTACAGGCCCATAGAGGTGCGCCCAGTTCTTGTGGCATTGGGGGGCGCTGAGTCTCATATTCATTATCGTTCACTCGCGTTACGGTCTGTGCGCTCCTCGCGCTGGGCGGGTGACTTCAAGATCGGCAGCTTGTCGAACTCGCGTTCGATCTTGGTCAGTTCCAGTTCTTCAAAAAGGATGGCCGGGGTGATGATGCTGGCGGGAATACCCGACGTTGAGTTGCGGACGTTCCGTTCGGTGCCCGCGGCGAGGATGTGCTTGAGCGATCGGGTTTCCACGGGGAGAAACGTCATGCCGCGTATCATCGCCTCGTGGCCGTCGTTCACGTAGACCTTGTACGCGTAGATCGGGTTGCCGAGCGCACCGGAGCCTCCCGGATTCATCGACTCGATCCGCAACCCGAAATCGAGCCCTTCGTCGCGGGCGGCCTGGATCAACTCTTGTTTAAGCTCCTTGGCGGACATGGCCTTGTCATCGGAGAGGTAGAGGCAGCCGATCATCGCTCGTGCATCTTGGAACCCGCCGCTACGGCCATGACCGGTTGTCTGCTTGGTCTTTCGGGTGGGTGCTCGACCCGCAAGCAACGTTTTGAGGATGCCGTCTTCGACGAGGGTGACCTTCCTGGGAGGTACAGCCTCGCCGTCATACGTGTAGGCGCCGGCCAGGATGGTGTTCTCGAAACGTTGCGGCCCCGGATCGTCATGGACCTGGAATGATCGCGGCAAGATGCGCAGGCCGATTTTCTTCTCCAAGCTGGTGTCCGCCCAACCGCCGCTTCCCAGTGGGGTGGGTCTGGCGCAGAGGCCGTGAGCCAGCAGGGCCTCGAACACCTTTCCGGCTGCGACCGGCTCAAACAGGACCGGACCCGTGTAGTGCTCCAACACGGGCGCCTGGCTGACTGCGATGAGCTTCTCACACATTTCATCAATGTCGGCGAGTATGGTCTCTATCGGGGGGAGGTCATCGACCTGCAGACCGACATACGACAAGCTGTCAGCCAGTCGCATACCCTCTTCCTCCTGAGTTTCCGCGCGGGCTCCGAGATAGACGCCGGTGTCCGCCGTGCGAAGACGCGTGCCCTCCGAGTTGACGATCCACTCGTTCACCGCGCCCGCGAAGAGGGTGACGTGGGAATCCTGGATCGCGGGGAAACTCCCAAACCGCGCCGATAATTTCCTGAGGTTTTCCTCCCAGACCTTTCGATCAAACGCGATCTCGGCCGGCGGTTCGAGGGCGCGAACCGGCCTGGCCGGTGAGAAATCATCCGGGCGATCCTCGACGTTCTTCTGCTTGAGATAAGCTTGCTTGCGTGTCAGCGTTTCGACAGCCTGCTTGTAGTCGGCGTCCGTCATTCGCCAGATCGTGTGTCGAAGGGCGGCGTAGTCATCGTCGAGGGGTAAGGTCGCCCGGGCGCCGGACGCCCTCCCCGTGTTCGTGTTGTCCAGTTCATAGGAACCGACGCGGACGCGGCTGGCAATGACGCGAAGGCGGTCTTCCTCCGAGCGCAACAGGCCTCCGTAGGCGGCACGCATGTTGAAGCTGAGCCGGTCCTCGGCGGTGTATTGGATGAAATAGGGCTGCGGGAGGTCCTCGATCTTAAGACCATGCATCGAGCGCTCGATCTCGTCGACCATGGCCTGCATGAGGCTATCACCGTCCGGCAGCGTTTCGCCTCCACACACAGTTGGGGCGGCAAAAGCAAAGAACGACAGCAGGACGCAGGTCATGGCTGAAAAGGTGCGATGGGGCATCGGAGAGGCTCCCTGTCGGCTTCCGCGCTGCGCGCTTTCGTCCCTCGGACCAGCGGCCCACCCGCCGGTGGCGCCCAAGCTACCACCAGCACCCCGCGAGAGGAACCCCAGAGCTCGGGCGCGCAGTGAGAGGTCGAGCCGCACCGCTACTTACTGTCAGAATTGCACAAACGATGAATTCATCGACCCCTGTATCTGCTCGCCATCGTATGTGTAGAATCCGGTGGAATCTTGGTACCCACTCGCCGGGCGCTGGTCTCGGAGATCGGTGCTCAGGACTTTCTTGTCCGCGAAACACGTCCAGGCGAGGACGTACTCACTTTGCCGAAGGAACGATGCCAGCATATCGGTGCTAACCAGCAACACGGCGGGGCCTGGCGCGGCCACGGACGGGTCAAACGCAACAAGGCTTCCCGCACCGTCGATAAACTCGGCATCACGGCCGTTCCATTTAAGCCCCAGTGCTTCGGCGAGCCACTTCGATGGTAGATTCGCTGCCAACGCATTCTCGAATGAACAATCGTATTCAGAATCATCGAAGTAGCGCTCAGATCCAACGCATACTTCGACGTCCAGGTTCGGCGCGTCAATCTTCGTCCAGCCCTGCCCGCAATAGAAAGGATCATCGTGGAACTTGGACGCCGCTGACCAAAACAGCTCCCCGATGAACACGTGGGACGGTTCTCGCGGTTCGGGCAGATCTATTCTCCTCCTCCGAGCATCCCCGTGTTGGCTCCTGAATACCAAATCTCGGAGTCCACTGACGTCCTTACGCCGTACAAAGTATCCATCGATCCGGAGTTCGACGGTACGCTTGGGGGTATCAAACGTGCGTTCACCTGGGGGAACAGGCTCCTGCCAGCGAAACGCTCCGCGGATTAGAAGCCACGAACGATCATTGGTCGGCATCGTAACTTGAAGTAACTTCCGTGGATCTGGTAGGTCATCCTCACGGCGGACCCACTCTTCGTAGTCAGCCTCGAAGTCTCGGTGGTCATACTCGCAGCCACACCACCACGCCCGGACATGCGGCCCCCAACCAGTCCGCTCGACCTCGGGCGATACCCACGACGGATCGATATTGCGAATGTAGCTTAATTGCCACGGGCCATCGTATTCACAGATCTTATCGCCGTAGCAGTCCGCGGCAAATACGAAGTTGTCAGCCAGCCGGGCCAGGCACTCGTAAAACGCAATCCATTGGTATTTTTTCCCAAGTCGCTCCGGCTTATGGCCGGTCCGATCGACATCCTGAAGTGAACGGTCGAAGCGTCCAACGGCATCTGATATCTGCCCGATCTCAATCGCCCGGAGAAACATCCACCGACACACTGCGTCTGTGCCCAAACGTGGGCTATCGCACGGCTGTCGCTCAGGATACGGGAGCACAACGTCATCGAGCAGAGCCCGTTTGCGCTTTCCCAATGTGCGTTTCAATGCGGCGAGCATGCGATCGCACCTTTCGGTCTCCCGGGAGAGAGCGCTTTCATCCGCGTCTTCGATCTCTATGTCGTTACCTGCCCTCAAGTGTGCAAACCCGAGACCTTGCACTTTGTCGCGCTGTTCGCAATACCTCTCCCACGCTTTGCGCTGACGCTCCGTGAGTTGGCGGATAAACTCCTCATACTCTTCCGAAGGAGTCTTGGCCCGTGGGCGGTCAATGTGATAGGCTGTCCAGCGCCGCACGCGATTGCTAACGACGTAATGGCAGAAGTCGTCCTCCCACGTGGTAAGTGAGGCGAACATCCGGCGTTCAGCTTGTTCCTTTGGAGACATGTTTTTACGCCAGTCCGCGTACTCAGCGACCCCCTCCTCCGACGGGAGTTTCTCCGGCCAATCGCTTTTGTACGGCGGTCGGACACGGTCAACCTCCACTTGCATATCCAATTCCCGGTGCAAGGCCAACTCGATGATTCCTCTTGCGTAGTCGCGGCTCAGAATGTTCACCGGTGCCAGGCCATCGAGAAACACCTCGCCATAAACGTGCTGAGCAAGGGCAGCTATGCTTTCATCGTCGCAACTGCGCATGCAGCAGCCATAAGCCACGGCGAAGAGGCGTTCCGAAACGTAGGGGTCGTCGACGTTGGAGAAGCTACGAAGTAAGCGATGAAGCGTAGGAATCTTGGACGAAAGTAACGTAACCAAGGCTTTGGTTGCCTGATCGCGTAGAAATCGATCGGAACTCGTCAAGAACCACGAGAGTGTAATACCGTACAGGTAGGCAACATCGGTCGACAGTCGATGCACCGCGCCCGATGTCCACGCCCAGCGAACGAGTCGATCGACCACACAGCGGGTTTCCAAGTTCCTGTGTATCGGTATTGACCAACACACATCCCTGGTGGGCATGGGTAACTCAAGCAGACGCTCGTGTAGAAAGACAGCGTTCAAAGGATGCTCGGGCTTGATCGCAAGCGTCAGGAGTACGTCGAGCCATAGCCCGGTGAGGCCCGCATCCTGACTAAGGATGTCATTGAGCTGATCACGGGGCCGCGCAGTCAGCGTATCAGGGTGTCTCCATTTGACAGAATCCACGAAAATTTCCCGTGCTTGCGAGGAATTCTTCGCCTTAGGGACGATGTCGAACAACTCCAAACCGAACCGCTCTGGAAGTTGGAGCATCAGCGCCTGCAGCTCATTGGGATGCTCCAGGTAGTGCTCTCCCTCAGCCACAAACTGTCGCAGGAGACTGCCTTCGCAAAACGCCGATTCCGGGTTATCGCGGCTAAAGTGAGTATCTAGCAGATGCTTGACAAGCAAGTGTGACGCGAATCGCTCGTAACCGATCCGAATTACGCGTTCATAGTCGTGCTTCCCACGATCGTATCTAAGGTCTTCCGCCAGGAGACCCTCACTGAGCAAACGCGCGAGCGGGTTCGCCCGTGGGTCTCGAGCCTGCAGAATCGCGTTCGACTCGGCTGCGACCTCTTGCCGGGAGAGAGCTGTGACTCCCCGCTGGGCCATCGTCTGTATTAGGTGTTCTAGAAAATGCTGCACTGGTTGCGGGTGCGTGTCACAGTCTAGGACGAGCTCGCCGATAAGGCGTTCCTCTACGTGTGCCACAAATGCATCCAGAACCTTCGTGAACCCCTGCAGGCCCGCAGGGATGCTAACTGGCTCTCTGCTGTGAGTCGGATCAGGTCCATTCGAGATGGCTTCACAGTAGATCTTCAGAAACAAAGGATTGGTGAATTCTGGATCGAGAAGCGGAGTCTCCGGCGCGCTGATGTTGTAGTGGTCGAAGAACGCTTCTGCGGCTTCAAACTGGAGGTCGTCAAAACCGCTATGATCGATGCGTGGAAGGCGTTTTTCGTCTAGCAATTTCGGAATGACATAATGCTCGTATGAACTACGGACACTCACAGCAAGGCCTAGGTATGGATAGTCCCTCAATACTGCGAGCATACCAGGGAGCTCGTCCTGCCATCGCCTGGGATCGTCCGCGGTTTCGTTGACCGCATCAAGGAGTATGATGGCGCGCGAGCGAGCCAGTTCTCCGGCCGTGTTAAGCGCACCCAAAAACTCGTCCCGACTTCGGAAAGCAAGTCCCGTTCGTTCCAGTAATTGTGGCCACGGATTCGTCGCGTTCATCTGCTGAGCAAGGAACAGGAGCGTTGGCAGGGAGTTCTCCGCACGGTGCCGTGCTATGTCACAAAAAAGATGTTTCTTTCCGGCACCCGCCTTTCCAGTGACTAACATTGCCCCGATCGCAGCGCCGCGTGCGGCTGGCCCTCCGGCAATCCTCGCTACTCTGTGCGCCGTCCAATAGAATCTGGAAGCTGCTCGTATCACCTCGCTACGAGGTGAGCCGCGTGCCGGGGGAGTGTCGGGCTCATCCGGTATCGTCTGGAGATCTCCCTCTAACGCAGCGTCAGCCTTATGGTGCTCTGCCACGGCGCGATCCACCTGGTCCAGATCGCATTGCACACCGGGCTCCAGGTCGAACGCTTCAACGGCCGCTCTGATACGATGGAACGCATGTGTAAAGTTGCGGACGTGGCGGTCATCTGAGTATCGCTGCAGTACCACGATTAGTTGTTGGAATACGTCTTCAAG
>JBARRC010000662.1:0-28322 GCA_049644045.1 Phycisphaerae bacterium | reverse complement strand
GCTGGCTTGACATCGGGCGGGTGTTTGAAGTCGCTCGGCTCGGTGAAGCTGCGGAACCCCGTGATTTGCGGCAGATCGTCGGGTTTTTCACCCGGGTGAACGGCGAACACCTCCACCCGGACGAGTTCCTCGAACGGGACGGTGACCACGAAGGCCCCCACCTTGTATTGCTCGTCGACAGGCATACACTCGAAGACCAGATGCGACTTGCTGTTCACGTTGGCGATCTGCTTGATTTCGTAGCTGAACCCGTCGCGGAGGTAGATCAGCGTCCGTTCCTCCAGCCCCGAGTGATACTCCATCAGCTCTTTGTGCTCGCGCGCATGCTCTGGATCGACATCAGGGAAATGATGCAGCGCACAACGCCATTTCGCCTCTTGCTTCTGCTGTTGATAGGCCGCACCGTGAAACCAGTCATAATCGAACATGGGCGTACCGCCGTCCTGGTAGGAGCCTGTCCGAATAACCCCGAGCTATGGTCTTGAAGCCCGCGCGGTGCTCCGAAATCAAGGTCATTCGGATAGGCTCTTGGTTGTCGGGATCGCGGATAGCAGATCCAGCCGCTGTCCCACGCCACCCGTTTAGAGCGTGGCACCGTAGCCGCTGCCTCGGGGACCGTCAATCGTCGCCGCCACTATTTGTTTTGTATCGGTGAATACCGGGGGTACCATGCGTGCATGTCCCCCGGTGCTATCAGCGAATACATCAAGAGCCTGGCCGCTACCCTTGGTTTCGATCGGTGTGGGATCGCCCGGGCCGAGCCTATCGGACGGTCCGCCTACCTGCGAGACTGGCGGGACGGAGGGCGATGCGGCTCAATGGAGTACTTACGGCGACACTTTGTACAACGTGCGGATCCATCTGCCATGATGGACGGGGCGAAGAGCATTGTCGTTGTTGCTTTCCTGTACCACCAGCGGGCGCCTGTGCGATCGAACGAGGCGGACCGTCGCCGTGGGCGGGTGGCCATGTACGCCTGGGGGGATGATTACCACAAAGTGATCAAGGCCAAGCTCTTTGACATGATTGACCGTATGCGCGCCGAATTGCCGGAACCCTTCAACGTGAAGGTCTGCGTCGACACCACCCCGCTACTGGAGCGCGAAGTGGCGGCGGCTGCGGGGATCGGGTGGATTGGCAAGAACACCCTGGTGCTCGACCATCAGCTTGGCAGCTACTTTTTTCTCGGTGCGCTGGTGACTACCCTCGAACTGACGCCCGATAAGCCTCTACCCGATCGGTGCGGCACGTGCACGGCCTGCCTGGACGCGTGCCCGACAAATGCCTTTCCGGCTCCGTATGAGATGGATGCGTCGCGATGCATCAGCTACCTTACGATCGAGCACCGTGGTCGCATACCTGAGTCGCTTGGCGGGAGGATGGGTGAGTGGATCTTCGGGTGTGATGTCTGCCAGCAAGTCTGCCCCTACAACCGTCGTGCACCACAGACGCGCGAGCCGCGGTTTGCGATCCGGTCCCCCGGCCCGGAACCTGTACTGGATGAGATTCTCCGTTGGTCGGTCGACGACTACCGGCGGCAGCTCCGCGGCAGCGCGATGAAACGAGCAACGCTCGACATGCTCAAGCGCAACGCCCGCATTGCCACGAACAACGTCGAGCACACCTGCGAGCGACATCCATGAGCAAGTCTCCGTGCCGAAGTCCCGGAGGAGCGTACAGGTCCGCCACAGGCGGACCTGTGCCACCCCGGCGGAGCCGCCCCGGTCCGGGGGATCCGGCGAGGCCGGAGGGTTGTCAAAAAAGTGGCGGATTATGGTGCTTGACACGTAAGCTGGAGGGATTATCCTAGCAGGTCTACCGTTTTTTGGATAAGCGGGGATCAAGTGATTCGTTGAAAAGGGTTGACGGCGCGTGAGTGCCCATAACAAAATCCGAATTCGCATGGAGGCCTACGACGCGCGCGCCTTGGATGCTTCGGCGCGTGAGATCGTGGAGCAGGCCAAGCGCACCAGCGCGAAGGTGCATGGGCCCATTCCGTTGCCGACCCGCATTGAGCGCTACACCGTCCTGCGTGGGCCTCACATCGACAAGAAGTCGCGTGAGCAGTTTGAGATGCGCACGCACAAGCGGATCATTGATATCAGTGAACCAACGGCACGAACCGTTGAGGCCATCAATCGCATTCAGGTGCCCGCCGGTGTCTTTGTGAAGATCAAGACCTAGCGAGCGAGAGGGCTTTGGGTAAGCATCGGCGGAAGCCTGGCGTCGTAGTTTTCGATCAAGATATCACGGGCGTGTGAGCTTCATCGCACGCAACGGAAGGCAAAGAATTCGCTGCACGATGTGTGAGCGAGGGTGGGTTTCCCGCATGACACCAGCACTACTGGGCACCAAGATCGGCATGACCCGGATCCTTGGGGATCGCGGCGTGGTTGCGCCGGTCACGGTTGTCAAGGCCGGCCCTTGCGTCGTGCTGCAGGTGAAATCCAAGGATAGCGATGGGTACGACGCCGTGCAGCTCGGCTACGGCGAGGTCAAGCCCCACCGGTCGACGAAGCCGATGATCGGGCATGCCGCCAATGCCGGTACCGGTCCGAAGATGGTGGTGCGTGAGGTTCGCCTGACCGAACCGGCGGATGTATCACGCGGTGCGGTTCTGACCGTCGAGCAGTTCGCGGCAGGCGCGACAGGCTATGTCGACGTGACGGGTACCACAAAAGGCAAAGGATTTACGGGCGTCATGAAGCGTCACGGGTTCGGTGGTAAGAGTGCGTCGCACGGTGTGGAGCGTAAGCACCGCTCAGCCGGGGGTATCGGAGGCAGTGGGAACGCCGGCACCGGGCGCGATGTCAAGAAGGGCAAGCGCATGGCAGGGCATTGTGGCCATGTTACCTGCACCATCAGCTCCCTGCGTCTTCTGAAGGTCGATCCCGAGAACGATGTAATGCTCATCCGTGGGAGCATTCCCGGCCCGAACGGGTCGGTGGTGCTCATGCGGCAGTCGAAGAAGAGAGGTTAGCGGCGATGTTGGCGGTTCCCGTGGTCAATATGCAAGGCGAACCAGCCGGTGAGATGGAAATCGATCCGGCGGCCCTTGGCGGGCGGGTGCGCCCTCGGCTGATCAAGCAGGCCATCGTCGCCTTCCTGGATCACCAGCGTCAGCAAAGCGCCCGCACCAAGGGACGGTCTGACGTCGAGGGTTCCACACGAAAGCTCTACCGGCAAAAGGGCACCGGCAACGCCCGCGTCGGCAACCTGCGAACCCCGATTCGCCGCGGTGGCGGTCGTACTTTTGCCAAGCGCGGGCCGCGGGCGACGAAGGCTTTTCCCAAGAAGATGAGGCGGTTGGCACGGAACAGCGCAATTCTCGCCAGGATCCAGGCGAATGACGTGATCATCGTCGATGAGTTGCGGTGTCCCGAGATCAAGACGAAAATCGTCGCTTCGATGTTCTCGGTGCTAGGCGGTGAGAAGGGGTGCGTACTGGCGATGCACGCCCGCGATCGCAACGTCTATCTTTCCAGCCGGAACGTCCCCAACACCGACGTTCGCGTGGTGGAGGAGCTCAATGCATACGAGGTATTGCGTCGGCGGAGGCTGATCTTCACGAAACCGGCGTTTGAACAATTGGTGCGCGATCCCGTGACCTTGCGGGGCAACGTGGCGGACGAGTAAGGCGGGGCGGGCACGATGGACATCTACCACGTCATTAAGCGTCCGCTGGTCACCGAAAAGGGTACGCACCAGTCGGGGCAGTTGTATGCGGCGACCCGGCACAAGTCGGCTCGCGGCGGCTCCTACACCTTCGCCGTGAATACGGAGGCGTCGAAGCCGGTTATCAAGCAGGCGATCGAGAAGATTTATAACGTCAAGGTCTTGTCGGTCCGGACTTCGCAGCGGAGAGGCAAGCCTCGCCGATACCGGTACAAGACCGGCAAAACGGCTGATTGGAAGAAGGCGGTTGTGGTATTGCACGCGGACTACCACATTGATTTGTTCTAATGGGTGTATAGTCTATCGCCGGAAGCGTATTCGACAGGCTTTGTCATCGTGAGTTAGAAGCTCGATGGGTACCGTCACTTACAAACCGACCTCGCCGGGACGCCGTGCGTCCTCGGTGAACGACTTCGCCGAGCTGACGGACAAGCACAAGCGGCCGGAGAAGTCGCTGTGTGAGCGGCTTTGCAGACACGGCGGTCGCAACCACCATGGCAGAATCACCGCACGGCACCGCGGCGGCGGAGCGCGTCGCATTTACCGGCGGATTGACTTCAAACGGAATAAAGACGGTGTGTCTGCAACCGTCAAGACGATCGAGTACGATCCGAACCGGACCTGCCATATCGCGCTCGTCGAGTACGCAGATGGCGAAAAACGATACATCTTGGCGCCGGTGGGGCTAAAACCGGGCGATGTGGTGGAGAGCGGTCTGAAGGTTGAGCCGAAGGCCGGCAACACCATGCCGCTTCAGTCCATGCCGCCCGGGATGGATGTCCACAACGTGGAAATGAACCGCGGACAGGGCGGTAAGCTCGCACGCAGTGCGGGGGCATCGGCCCGGTTTGTCTCGCGCGACGGAAACTGGGCGATTATTTTGCTGCCCTCCCGCGAGATGCGCGAAGTCCGCGTGGAGTGCCGGGCGACCATCGGTCAACTCGGCAACGTCGATCACCAGAGCCTGCGCTGGGGCAAGGCGGGGCGGATGCGGCACAAGGGGCGTCGACCCCGCGTCCGCGGCACCGCAACCAATCCCGTAGCGCACCCGCTGGGTGGTGGGGAAGGACGTAGCGGCGGCGGGCGACACCCATGCAGCCCGACGGGGCTTCTGGCGAAGGGGTCCCGCACGCGATCGCCCAACAAGGTGTCGAACCGGCGAATTCTGCGGCGGCGGAAGAGCAAGCGGTACGGGCAGCTTCCGCGGCCAAAGAAGTAGAGAGCCCTCCTTTAGCCGGTGGGGCGTGTCAGGCAGTGCCGCAGGGTAATCGACACGGGCGGTTGAACGCCCAAACACGGTCGTGGAGAGATACAAAATGGCTCGATCGCAGAAGAAAGGGCCATACGTTGACGAGAAGCTGTTCAAGAAGGTGATGAACCTCAAGGCCTCCGGTGCGAACATCGCCATCCGCACCTGGTCGCGAGGATGTATGATCGTTCCGGAGTTCGTTGGGCATCGCTTTGAGGTGCACAACGGGAAGATGTTCCACCCCGTGTATGTTTCGGAGGACATGGTCGGGCACAAGCTGGGTGAGTTCAGCCCGACGCGCATCTTCCGCGGACACGCGAGAGGGAAAAAGAGGGGCTAGCAAGGTTGGCTCCGGCACACTCTTCCGGGGCGCCGGAACGGTGCGGATGTAATCGACAGTGGACGAGCAGCGAACATGGACGGCTCAGCATCGCTTCGCCCGGATTGCGCCTCGCAAAGCCAGGCTGATGATCGACATGATCCGTGATCAACCGTGCAGTAACGCCGCAGAGCAGTTGAGCTTCAACCACCGTCGCAGTGCGCGGCTGGTTGAGGCCGTCTTGAAAGCGGCGATGGTTAACGCGGATGAGGCCGAGGCGGATATGCACCGGTTGTACGTCAGGGACGCGCGGGTGGACGGCGGGCCCTATTACCGTCGGTGGCGCCCAAAGGACCGTGGGCGTGCGCATCCGATTGCGAAGCGGACAAGCCACATCATCGTGACCGTTGCGGAGACGTGATCGGACGCGATGGGACGGTTCATCGTGGACAGTAGCAGGAGTTGAGCGTGGGACAGAAGATCAATCCGACGGGTTTCCGAATCGGCATTACCGAGGACTGGCGGTCACGCTGGTTTGCGCCGAAGGCGGCGTTCGCCGAGTTTTTGATCGAAGACCAGAGGATTCGGGAATACATCGACAACAAGTTGAACAGACAACCACCCTACGCCGCGGTGGCGAGGGTGGAGATTGAGCGCACCCGCAACGAGGTCAAGGTGTTCCTGCACACCGCCAGGCCCGGCCTGGTGATCGGCCCCAAAGGCGCTGAGGTTGACAAGCTAAAGGAGGCGTTAGAGAACCTGATCGACCGCAAGATCAATATCAACATTGTCGAGATCAAGGTGCCCGACGGGAACGCGAAGCTCATAGCCGAGGCGATCTCCGAGCAGCTTAAGAAACGTTCCGGTTTCCGTCGCGTGATGAAGATGCGGGCGGATGCAGCCATGGCCTGTGGGGTCAAGGGTGTCAAGATCATGTGCAAGGGGCGGCTCGGCGGGTCCGAGATGGCCCGGAAGGAAACGCAGATTCGCGGATCCCTCCCGCTGCACACGCTCCAGGCCCACGTCGACTACGGGCTGACCCACTGCCGCACGACCTACGGTACGATCGGCGTGAAGGTCTGGCTCTACAAGGGTCGCTACGGGGAAGAGGAAGTAGAGGAGGCACCGCCGCCGGGGCGCGGCCGGGAAGGGCGCCGCGGCAAGCGCGGATAGGTCAGTGAGCCGCGGGCTTTAGCCCGCGCGGTGCTCCGAGATCAAGGTTATTCGGATAGGGTCTTAGATGGAAGTGATGGAGACCGCTTCATGGCAATGATGCCAAAGCGAGTCAAGTGGCGCAAGAGCCAGCGCGGCCGGGTTCGCGGTTTAGCCACCAAGGGCAACACCGTGGCGTTCGGCGAGTATGGCCTCCAGACGCTGGGCTCAGGATGGATCACGGCCCGGCAGATAGAAGCGGGCCGGGTCGCCGCGACCCACTACCTTCACCGTGAAGGGCGAGTCTACATCCGGGTTTTTCCGCACAAGCCGGTATCTTCCAAGCCGCTCGAAACGCGCATGGGAAAGGGGAAGGGCGACCCCGAGTTCTGGGTCGCCCGGGTGCGGACTGGGACGATGCTGTTCGAGATCGGCGGCGTGGGAGAGGAAGTCGCGCGGGAGGCGCTGATGCGCGTGGCACATAAGATGCCGTATCGATGTCGCTTTGTGAAGCGGCGTCACGGTTTGTGATCGAGGATGCTTTCGGGATGAAGGCAGGCGAAATCCGCGAAATGAAGACGGCTGAAGTGCACGCCGAACTGGATCGGCTTCGCCGGCACCTGTTCGATCTGCGCACCCAGGCCGTCACCGAGAAGTTGGAGAATCCTCACCAACTGATAGAGACTCGAAAGGATATCGCCAGGGTCTTGACGATTTTGCGCGAGCGGGGCGAGACAGGTATTGAAGAGAAACAGTACCACCTGGAGTCGAGCGCCACACACCGCCGCGGCGGTTAGGCTCAATCGTGACGGTGGCATTCGTTCCGGTGGGAATGAGGAAGTCTTGGATCGATGGTGAACCTGGCGGGCGAGACGGGTGTTGTAGAGAAGTCGCGGGGCCGGCGCGAGTGCCGCGTCGGTACCGTGGTGTCGGACAAGGGCGACAAGACGATCAAGGTACGCTATGACTACATCGTTAAGCACCCCAAGTACGGCAAGTACTACCGGCGCTCGACGATGCTCCACACCCACGACGAGAAGAACGAGGCGAGAAGCGGTGATGTGGTCGAGGTAATGGCCTGCCGCCGATTGTCCAAGACGAAGTGCTGGCGGCTGGCCCGAGTCATCCGGCCGGCTTCCTGAGGAGAGGCCGCTTGTTGGCACGGTGACGCACGGGCTGTTTGCTCCCATAGACGGGACCTGTACGATGATCCAAAGGCAGACCATGGTGAATGTGGCCGACAACACCGGCGCGAAGTCTGCGATGATTATCAATGTTTACAAGGGCAGCACGTCCCGTCACGGCAAGAGGCGGCTTAAATGCGCGAAGATCGGTGACATCGTGCTGGTGACGGTGAAGAAGTCACTGCCCAACAGCGAGTTTTCGGGCGGTGCGGATCGGAAGGACCGTTCCAAGCGGCGGAAGGCACGGGCGGTGGTGGTTCGCATGAAGGCGCCCACGCGGCGCCCCGACGGCAGCTACGTCCGTTTCGACAGCAACGCGGTAGTATTGCTTGACGAGAAGGACGAACCGCGCGGCACCCGGATCTTCGGTGCGGTTGCCCGCGAGCTTCGGGAAAAGAACTTCATGAAGATCATCTCGCTCGCGGAAGAGGTTGTTTAATGATGGCGACGCCCATTCGAAAAAACGACCACGTCGAAGTGATTTCCGGCGACCACCGGGGGGTGCGGGGGAAGGTCCTTCGGTTGGACCTGAAGCGCGGGATGGTGGTGGTGGAAGGCGTGAACATGGTGTACCGCCACGTGCGGCCCACGCGAAGGAATCCGCAGGGCGGTCGGGTCCAGAAGGAGGCGCCGATTCATATATCGAATGTGCTGCCGTACGATTCGAGCAAGGGCAAAGGGCTGCGTACCCACTTTGAGGTCGAGCGAGACGGGGTGGGTAAGGTGATGACCAAGCGCCGGATGAATACCGCCGGTACCACATTGCATACGTTGACGCGGGCGGAGCGTCCCACAACGTAGGCTTCGGAGTGACGGAAGGACGTTCGGAGTAAAGTTCGATGGAAAGGTTGTCGGACCGCTATAAGCAGGAGATCATGCCCGAGCTGATGAGGGTTCTGGATGTCAAGAACCCGATGGCGGTTCCTCGCCTTCAGAAGGTCGTCGTCTCGATGGGAACTAGCTCGCCGATGCAGGACAAGAACCGGCTGCCCGCGGCGGCGGCGGACCTGGCCAGGATCACCGGTCAAAAAGCCCAGCTACGGCGTGCCCGCCAGTCCGTGTCGAACTTCAAGCTCCGCCGGGGGTATGAGATCGGATGTCGGGTGACCTTGCGGGGCCGGCGGATGTACGAGTTTGTGGATCGACTGATCAACGCTGCGATCCCTCGTATGCGCGACTTTCGCGGCCTGAACCCCCGGAGCTTCGATGGCCGGGGCAACTACTCGATGGGCGTGCCCGACCAGTCGATCTTCGCGGAGATTGACCTGGCGAAGATCACCTACAATCAAGGGATGAACATTACGTTCGTGACGACGGCGAAGCATGACTCCGAGGCGCGCGAACTGTTGACGCGGCTGGGCATGCCGTTTCGAAGGACGGAAGAGCAGGCTGCTTGATGGCAACAAAGGCTTGGATCAACAAGGCGAAGCGCGAACCGAAGTTCATGACGCGGCGTGTACGGCGTTGCCAGCTTTGCGGCCGATCACGGGCGGTTTATCGCAAGTTCCAGATTTGCCGGATTTGTTTTCGGAGTCTGGCCCACGAGGGATTGATCCCCGGTGTGCGGAAGGCCAGTTGGTAGCGGCCGGCGTGCGGTGATCGCACGCGGCCAAGGTGGTATGGAGTGCAGTGGCTATGTGGTCTGATCCGGTGGCCGACATGCTGACACGTATCCGCAACGCAGTGCACGTGCGGCGCGAACAGGTCAGTATTCCGTCGTCCAAGCTCAAGGTGGGTATTGCGCAGGCACTGAAGGACGAGGGCTATATTAACGGGTTCGACGTGATCGACGATGGCAAACAGGGGATCCTGCGGATCGACCTGAAATACGGCCTCCGGGGCGAGGACGTCATCCGTTACATTCATCGTATCTCCAAGGGCAGCCGTCGTGTATACCGCAAGGTCGATGATCTGCCGCGAGTGATGGATGGATTGGGAATCGCGATCGTATCGACGAACAAGGGTGTTTTGAGCGACCGCCGGTGTCGGGAGCAGAACATCGGTGGGGAGGTGCTCTGTACGGTCCAGTAGATCGTGCCGGGCGGCCGGGCGCGGGAAGCGGACTCCCGTCACCCGGAAGGAAAGATGTCGAGGAACCTCGGATGTCACGAGTGGGGGATAAGTTGGTGGCGGTGCCTGACGGTGCTGCGTTCAAGCTGACCGGGCGTCAGATCACGCTGTCTGGCCCGTTGGGCACCTTGATGTGGACCCACCCGGCGACGGCCGAGGTCAGCTACGACGAGGCGTCCAGGTCGGTTACGGTTACCCGCAAGAACGACACGAAGCAGGGTCGCGCCAACCATGGTTTGACGAGGGCGCTGATCGCGAACATGGTCAAGGGCGTGTCGGAAGGGTTTCAGGAGCGGCTGTTGATCTACGGGACCGGATACAACTGCAAGCTCGTCGATAACAGGTTGCATCTGAACGTCGGATTCTCGGGTCGTCGGCGCGGCCTGGGGTCTCAGTTCGAGCTTCCGGTGCCCGAGGGCGTGGAGGTCGTGGTGGAGCGGGATGCGGCTCGTGGCGACAACGACCCGGCCCAGTTACTGATCAAGGGCTGCGACAAGCAGCGGGTCGGGCAGTTCGCGGCGGAGATTCGTACCCTGCGCAAGACCGAGCCTTATAAAGGGAAGGGCATCCGGTATGAGGGTGAGCATGTCAGGCGCAAGCAGGGCAAGACCTTGACGGGAGCTGGATAACGGAAGGGCGTGATGGGCCGTTCATGGTGAGCTGACAGCCAGGTACAACAGGTACAATGGGATCTAGCACAGTCAAAACTCAACGGCGTGTGCGGCGTAAGCGGGGTATTCGCAAGCGCATCCGCGGTACGAATGAGCGGCCGCGGCTAACCGTGTTTCGAAGTCTCAAGCACACCTATGCGCAGATTATTGATGACGAACGCGGCGTCACGGTTGGTGAAGCGAGTACCCGAAACAAGGACCTGCGGGATCAGGTCACCGATGGCGGAAACATCGCTGCTGCGAAGATCGTCGGGGCCGCTTTGGCGGAGCGGGCCAAGGCGAAGAATATCGAGACCGTCTGCTTCGATCGCAACGGCTATCGTTTTCACGGTCGAGTGAAGGGGCTGGCCGAGGCGGTACGCGAAGCGGGCCTTAAGTTCTAGAGTATGTAAAGCGCGGATTGGCGTGTTCGTTCGGCAAGACGAGAGGCGATGATGGCAAGGTTTGAGCCACGTGACACAGAAGGGCAGGCGCTCGACGAGGTAGTGGTGAAGATCAGTCGCTGCGCCACGGTGGTCAAGGGAGGGCGACGTTTTAGCTTCGGTGCGCTCGTTGTCGTCGGGGATCGGAACGGGCACGTTGGAGTCGGGTACGGTAAATCGACGGAGGTTCCTTCCGCGGTGGAGAAGGGTCGAAAGAACGCGACCCGCGACATGAAGGCGATCAAGCTCGTCGGTGGGACCTTGCCTCACCGCGTCGTCGGGCGGTTCGGGGCCAGCCGGGTCGTGATGGTTCCGGCGAGCCCCGGTACCGGTGTCATCGCCGGGGCCAGCGCTCGGGCCGTGCTCGAGCTGGCGGGCGTTCACGACATCTTAACGAAGAGCTTCGGGTCGAACACGCCCCGGAATCTGGTCTATGCGACCTATGAGGGCCTGCTGCAGTTGGTCAACCGCGAAGATGTGGAGCGCCTGCGCGGCGTCAAACTGGCGGGGTAACGTGTTGAGATGGATATTACCGAAATAACCAAACTGGCCGGTCCGGACCGGCGCCTGAAGCGCGTGGGTCGTGGTCGCGGATCCGGTAACGGCAAGACGTGCGGCCGGGGCCACAAGGGCGGCGGTCAGCGATCGGGCTGGCGGCGGCGCGGGATGCAGGAAGGCGGGCAGATGCCGACGTTCAGGCGGATGCCGAAGCGCGGTTTCAGTAATGCCAAATTTGCGACACACTTTAGCATCGTGAACATCGCTTCGCTGGAAACGCGTTTCGACGCCGATGCTCATGTGACACCCCAATCCCTGGTGGAAGTGGGGCTGATCAGGAACGTGCGCCGACCGGTGAAAATCCTGGGCGACGGGGTCCTGACCAAGAAGTTGACGGTCGACGCCGCGAAGTATAGCAAGTCGGCCATAGAGAAGATTCAGGCGGTCGGTGGCGAAGCCAGAATTGTCTCATAGACGCCCAGGCTGCGAATCGTAACGGACGTAAGTAAGACGCATGTTCTCGACTTTCTTGAATATCTTCAAGGTTCCGGAACTACGGAACAAGATTCTGTTCACGCTGGGTATGCTGGCGATCTACCGGATCGGTTTCTATGTGCCCGTGCCCGGCGTCGACCAGAAGGCGATGAGCGCCGGTGCGCCCGTCGGCGGTGGTGGGATGGGAGATTTGTTCAATTACTTCCAGCTCTTCACCGGTGGCAACTTGAGGCAGAGCACGATCTTCGGGCTGGGGATCATGCCGTACATTTCGGCATCGATCGTGTTTCAGCTCCTGGTGACGGTGGTGCCCTTCCTGGAAAAGCTCCAGCAGGAGGGCGAGTCTGGCCGCAAGAAGATACAGGAATACACCCGCTACGCCACGGTGGGGCTGTGCTTTATCAACGCTATGGTTTGGATGAAGTACATCGCGAGCCAGGGGTTTGTCTTCGCACACTATGAGGGACCGTGGCTGGGGATGTCATTCACCTACATGGCAATGTCGCTCGTGGTCCTCACCACCGGAACGGTGTTCTTAATGTGGCTCGGCGAGCAGATTGACGAGTACGGCATCGGCAACGGCATCTCGTTGATCATCATGGCCGGGATCGTCGTAGGGATTCCGAATGCGGTTATCTATGTGTGGAACAATCTCAGCTTGAAGGGGACCGCCAATCCGGGTCAGATGGATGCCCCCAAGCTTCTTTTCCTGATCGCCATGTTTATTGGCGTGGTGGCCGGTGCGATCCTGATCACGCAGGCACAGCGGCGGATTCCGATCCAGCAGGCGAAGCAGACTCGCGGGCGCCGGGTCTACGGCGGGCAGCGTCATTATCTGCCGCTGCGCGTCAACCACGGCGGCGTGATGCCGATCATCTTCGCGAGTTCGATGTTGATCTTCCCCGGGATCATCTTCAGCACCACGTACAGCTATTGGCCGAATCGCTTCTGGGGCTTTCTGCAAGATTCCTTCCAGTCAAGCGGCTATCTCTACATCGTTGTGTACATCGCCGCCGTCTACTTCTTCGCGTATTTCTGGACGACCGTGCAGTTTCGTCCCAAGGAGATGGCGAACAATCTGAGGGATTACGGGAGCTTCATCCCGGGACTGAGACCGGGAAAGCGAACGGCGGATTATCTGGAAAAGGTGATGGGGCGCATCACGTATGTGGGCGCGGGGTTTTTGGCGATCATCGCCATCATCCCGACATTGGTCGCCCAATCCCTACAGATTCCGTTTATGGTGTCGGCCTTTCTCGGTGGAACCGGTTTGCTGATTGTGGTCAGTGTCGCGCTCGATCTGGTGCAGCGGATTGAGGCGAATCTGATCATGCGGAATTACAAGGGTTTTCTCGGCGGTGAAGGGCCGATCAAGGGTTCACGGACTTAAGATGCCCCCACGGCTGCTGGAACCTTCGCAGTGCGGTGACCGTCGTGCGGACGTAAGTCGAGCGTTAAGGGAATGTTTCGGTCAGAATGACTGGTTTTCCGAGAGTACGGTACGTCGTGTGAGACAGGCCCGTGGTATCATCTTGAAGAGCGCTCGTGAGATCGAACTGATGCGTGCGGCGGGCCGGGTGGTGCATCGGGTGCTTACGAAGATGCACGAGTTGGCCGCTCCGGGTGTGACGACGGCCGAGCTCAACGCCGTTGCCGAGGAGATCATCACCGAGACCGGTGGAACCGCCTTGTTCAAGGGTGTTACGAACCCGCAGGCGAAGTTTGCGTTTCCGGCTGCGCTTTGCACGAGCGTCAATGAGGAGTTGGTCCACGGGATTCCCAGTGATCGTGTGCTTCAGGAAGGCGACATTCTCAGCGTCGACTGTGGTGTACGCCTGGCCGGCTACTGTGGCGACTCGGCGACAACGATTCCGATCGGAAACGTGTCGCCTGAGACGCAGCACTTGCTGGATGTGACGCGCCGGGCGCTGGGCGTGGCCTTGGATGCGATCCGCCCGGGACGAATGTGGAGCGAAGTGGCGAAAGGAATTCAAACACTGGTTGAGCGTGAGAAGTTGTCGGTGGTCCGTGATTTCGTAGGTCACGGCATCGGCCGGGAGATGCATGAGGAACCCAAGATTCCCAACTATTGGAGCGAGAGCCAACGAGAACTGGACTTCGAGCTGGCGGAAAAGATGGTGTTGGCAATTGAACCGATGGTGAATCTGGGGACACACGCGGTCGAGTATGGCGATAGGACCCGATGGGTTGTGGTCACAAAGGATCGCAAGTGCGCCGCCCATTTCGAGCACACCGTTGCGGTGACCAGGACCGGTGTGGATGTGTTGACGGATGGGCGGTAGGGCGCGCGGGTCGGCCTGCGACGGGTGCGCCATGGGAGCAAGGAGCGATGAAGGTCAGAGCGAGCGTTCGCCGCATTTGTGAGAACTGCAAGATCATCAAACGCAAGGGGATCGTTCGCGTCATCTTTACGAACCCCCGTCACAAACAGCGGCAGGGTTAAGGAGACTCTACGTGCCACGTGTCGCCGGTGTCGATATTCCGAACGATAAGCGGATCGAGTTCGCACTGCGGTATGTCTATGGGATTGGCCCCAAGCTCGCGCTGGATGTGCTGAAAGAGGCCCAGATCGAGGTGGGTGTCAAGGCGAAGGACCTGACCGAAGAACAGATCGCTCGCATGGGTAGTGTAATCGACCGGAATTATCAGGTGGAAGGTCAACTTCGCAGGAACGTTCAATCGAATATCGCGCGGTTGAAGGACATCAAGTGTTATCGCGGTGTTCGGCATCGGGTTCATCTTCCGGTGCGTGGACAGCGAACGCGAACCAATGCGCGAACGCGGAAGGGGCCTCGGAAGACCGTGGCCGGGAAGAAAGGTGTGAAGGAGGCGCGTTAAGGGGATTACTTGTGGCTAAGCGAGCTGGTAAGCGTCGTCAGGTCCGGCGTAATGTGGCGCGGGGCATTGCCCACATTAAGGCGTCGTTCAACAACACGCTCATCACAATCACGGATATGAACGGGGACGTGCTGAGCCGTGCCTCCGCGGGGACGGTTGGTTTTAAGGGTACGCGCAAGAGTACACCGTTTGCCGCACAGCGCGCGGTGGAGCAGGTGGCTCACGCCGCCAAGAAATACGGGCTGGTCGAAGTGGAGGTGCGCGTGAAGGGGCCTGGCTCCGGACGCGACGCCGCGATTACGGCGATGCAAGGCTCGGGCCTGCGGATCCACTCGATCGAGGATGTCACACCGCTGCCGCACAACGGATGTCGACCCAAGAAGAAGCGGAGGGTGTAAGGACCATGGGACGTTATCTCGGACCAGTTTGTCGCCTCTGTCGTCGCGAAGGAGTGAAGTTGATGCTCAAAGGGGCGCGCTGCGAGACGGCGAAATGCGCTATGGAGCGTCAATGGCGGGCCCATCCACCGGGTATGCACTCCTCCTGGCGCCGTCGGAAGACCGGTGACTATGGGGTGCGGCTGCGTGAGAAGCAAAAGGTTAAACGGTACTATGGCGTGCTCGAACGCCAGTTCATCATCTATTTCCGAATGGCGGAACGCACGAAGGCTAATACGGGCGAAGCGCTCCTGAGCATACTCGAGCGGCGCCTCGACAACGTCGTCTGGAAGCTTGGGTTTACTCCGTCTCATCGAGCGGCGAGGGTTGCAATCGCCCACGGCCACGTGTACGTGAACGATCACCGCCTCAACCGCCCCAGCTACCTCGTGAAGAAGGGCGACCGGATCCATGCCAAACCCTCAGAGCGTAGTCAGAAGTTTTTCCGGCAAACGCTCGGCGATGGCGGACCATCCGTGCAACCCTGGTTGCAATTGGATGCCCAGCGCCTCGAGGGCGTTGTTGCAGCCCTGCCGAGCCGCGAGGACATCCAGATTCCGGTGGAAGAGCAACTGATCATTGAAATGTGTAGTCGCTAGCGTCAAGCCCTTGCAATAGGCCTGGGGCGGACATGTTGCAGGGTTCGGGCCTGGATCAAGACCGGTTGGAGATCATCCCGATGCGCATCAGGTGGCGAGGATTGGAGTTGCCAAGCCGTGTCGTTCGCGACGAGGCCGTTAGCACTGAGTCGTATGCGCGGTTCCTGATCGAGCCGTTCGAACAAGGATTCGGGACGACGATCGGGAACTCACTGCGGCGGGTTCTGCTCTCGAGCCTCGAAGGGGCGGCGGTCACCACGGTGAAGATCGACGGCGTCTCGCACGAGTTCACGAGCATCGACGGCGTGCTCGAGGATGTGACCGACATCCTGCTCAATATCAAAGGGATCGTGCTCAGGCTCGACGGTGACGAGTCCAAAAGGATGTCGGTCCAGCGCAACACGATCGGTGAGGTGCGCGCGGGTGACATCGTCGCCGACCCGGCCATCACAATTGTGAAACCCGATCACGTCATCGCGACACTTACGGCCGATGTTAACTTCCACGTCGAAATGACGGTCGCCAAAGGACGCGGCTACAAGACCGGAAGCGAGAATCGGGCTGCGGATCAGGAGCTCGGGGTGATCCCGGTGGACTCCATCTTTTCACCGGTCCTGCGTGTCCGCTATCGGACAGAGGACATGCGCGTCGGGCAGCGGACCAACTATGACCGGTTGATCCTGGAAGTGTGGACGAACAAGACGGTGTCGCCCGAAGACGCCCTCGTCGAGGCGGGGTTGATTCTCCGGAAACACCTCAATTTGTTCGTGATGTATCACGACCTCGGAGACCAGGTGGTGTCGCCGACGCAGGCGTCGTTCGAGTTGCCCCCCCCGGAAAACTCCGCTCTGGAGGAGCTTCTGGGCAGGTCGGTCTCCATGCTGAACCTCTCCGTCAGGGCGAGCAATTGCTTGCAGGCTGCGAGAATCACCACGCTTCGCGAGCTGGTGAGTCGGGCGCAGGCGGATTTGCTTCGGTTTCGCAGCTTCGGCAAGACATCGCTGCATGAGGTGCAGCGCAAACTTGCGGAGGTTGGCCTGCAGCTCGGTATGACAACGGATCAGGGGGCACCGACCAGCGAGGGCGCACCGGCGGATGAGGCGACTCCCGACACCACAGATGCGTCGGACGCCGGTTTCGCGGGTGATTCCTCGGTCCCTGCGGAGACCGGTCCGATGGAAGCATACACCATGGGGGACTAGTATCGGGAGGGCGACAGAGCGGCGCATCTGGCAGGTGAACGGTAAAGGAAAGCCATGAGACATCGTATTCATCAACACAAACTCAACCGGACTTCCGAACATCGTAAGGCGATGCTGCGGAACATGGCGCAAAACCTGATTGAGCACGGACAGATCACCACGACGCTGCCCAAGGCCAAGACCCTCCGCCCCTTCTTCGAAAAGCTGGTCACGGTGGCAGTTAAGACACGGCGCCTCACGACGGCGAGTGATACCGCCGGTGCCCTCCGGGCCCGGCGCAGCATTCATAAGCTGTTGGGGGACCGCGGAATGATCTCCAGTGAGCATCGCGACACCTATGCCGGTATGTCAGACGCGGCTCGCGCGAAGACGATGCGCATGGCCAGCGGGCGTCGACACCGCACCGGCGAACCGAAAGGCCGCCTGGCGTTTACGGCGGAGTCGGTCACGCACCGGTTGGTCGAGGCGATTGCGCCGCGCTACGAGGACCGTCCCGGCGGATATACCCGTTTGATTCGTCTTCCTGGGCGACGGCTGGGCGACGGCTCACCGTTGGCAATGATCCAGCTCGTCGGTGACGAGGAGGCTCCCACATCGATCACCAAACCCAAAAGGTCGGCCCGACGACGGCGTGCGGATGCACGATATGCGGCTGCAATTCGGGCGGCCAAGGGTCATGCAGCGGCGGAAAAGGATTTGGCGCCGAGCACCGACATTCACGATAGCGCAACGAGTACGAATAATCCAGGCTAGCAGCGTTCGAGTGCGATGGCCGTCGCTTCACCGCCGCCGATGCAGGCACAGGCGATGCCGAGCTTCTTGCCCTGGCGCTCCAACGCGTTAATGAGCGTCGTCATGATGCGGGCCCCGGTCGCGCCGATCGGATGGCCAAACGCCACCGCGCCGCCGGCGACGTTCACCCGTGCATGATCCAAACCCAATTCTCGCATCGCGACAATCGTAACGACGGAGAACGCTTCGTTGATCTCGTAAAGGTCCACATCGCCCGGCTTGATCTCGAGCCGATCGCACAGCTTACGAATGGCGTGGATCGGAGAGGTCGTAAACCACACCGATTCCTGTGCTGCATTGGCGTGACCGAGAATGCGTGCCTGTGGTTTGATGCCCAAGGCGTTCTTTTTCTCGTCGTCGAAGACAACCATCGCACTTGCACCGTCGTTGATCCCGGAGGCGTTGCCGGCGGTGACCATGCTGTCTTTGCCGAACGCGGGCCGAAGAGCACGAAGCTTCTCCGCGCCCTGGAACTTGCCGACGTCTTCATCCCGATCGACAACGGTCGTACCCTTCCTCGTCTTGACCTCGACGGGTACGGTCTCTCGAGCGAAAAAGCCGTCTTCCCATGCCTTGATCGCGCGGGTGAAGCTCTCAATTGCGAAATTGTCCTGCTCCTCACGCGAGATGTCGTACTTGCGCGCGCAGATGTCACCACAGTTGCCCATGTGCTGGTCGGTGTAGACGTCCCAGAGGCCGTCGTGGATCATCGCGTCGACCAACTCACCGTTGCCCATGCGGTACCCGGTACGGGCCTTGTACAACAGGTAGGGTGCGTTGCTCATGCTCTCGCAGCCACCGGCTACGACCAGATGCGCATCGCCGCATTGGATCGCCTGTGCGCCGTGGATGGCCGCCCGCATGCCCGATCCGCAGACCTTGTTGATCGTCGTCGCGCCGACGTCGACACCCAGACCCGCAGCGATCGACGCCTGCCGGGCCACGTTCTGTCCCAGCCCGGCCCCGATCACATTACCCATGAAGACCTCGTCGACTTCCTTCCCATCGACGCCGGCCCGCTCGAGGGCGTTGCGAATGACCACGCTGCCCAACTCCACCGCCGTCACCCCCGATAGCGCCCCGTTAAAGGACCCCTGCGGCGTCCGAACGCAACCGGCCACATACACGTTCTTCAACATCATGAATAACTCCTTGTGCGTGCTGGTTTCTCTCGCTACGGGCATCTCACACCGAAACGCGGGTATTCCGACACGGTTTACCCGCGTTCATCAAGATGTCGCCCACGATCCAAGAGGCTCGCAAGCCGGCGCAACACGTGACTTCCCGCGGCTGCGCCACCGTGTTTCGCGCCCCATGCCGGGCTGTTGGCAAAACGGGTGCCACCGTTTCGTCGATCTTTTCGCTTTATTCCCCATCCTGGTTGCGCCCGAGTGGGCGGCATGGCTAAGCGCAGCGCCGCCATGAGCTTGGATGAGCTTGCTGGCGGTATCCAACATGCCGGCGCCCGTCTCCGACGGGCTTGGGCATGCCACCCAACCGCGTCAGGCGAACCTGATCACGGTTGTTCATTGACACTTGACTACGAGTGCTTGGTTCTCGGTGTTTCGAGACCCCCATCCTTTACCCCTCAAATCAACGATGACAGAGTATTGAGGCGTGGTCCCCTTCGCTTCGTACAGATGCCGGGCTACAATACATGACATGTGGTTCGATGCGACTCGGCGGTCGAGCCCCTGCTGTGGAGAATGCCCATGACTCGACAAAAGCCCGCGTTCACCCTCCTGGAGCTCCTGACCGTCATCGCCATCCTCGGGATGCTCATGTCCATCCTGATCCCGTCACTATCGGCGGCACGCAGGCATGCCAAAGCGAATGTCTGTCTTTCCAACTTGAAGGGCATCGGTACGGGGTTTGTGGTTTACCTGAACGAAAACGAGGATCAGTTCCCCCCGTTCAGGCTCTTCAAAGTCTTGCCCGACATGGAGACGGACTACGTCAACGCGCACGGCCGGCGGGCACCTCGGTGGCAATGGTTCATCGAGACGGACATGGGGCCGGTCATGGATCCACTCGCGTACCGCTACGCCATCATTTCCCAAGGTTATTTCGATGATGAGACGCTTAACCGGAAGACTCTGCAGCTCGGCACGAAGATGTCGCATGAGGTTTTCACCTGCCCAGCTCTCAAGGACGAGGAGTTCGCCATGGACATTCGCGACGGGGCCTATGGCTACAATTATCAGTATTTGGGCAATACGCGGGACGACACGAAGCCTGGGAAGCGGTGGGATAACTTCTCCGTTGGTCTTCACCGCATTCGGAACCCCGCGCACACCGTACTCGTGGCTGACAGCCGTGGCGCCGGTCGCGAGCACGGCAGACACTCCTTCACACTGGACCCCCCGCGGCTTGCTACCGAGCGGAACGCGATGCGTTTTGGTCCGAATCCTGACACCTGGGATGGCACGCCCGGTAGTGGTGACGTACCGCCCGGGCTGAACTCCGAGGTTTACGCACACTCGCCGGTGGAGATGCGGCACACTAACCAGGGCAATGTCCTCTTTGTCGATACCCACGCGAGGGCGATGACGCTCAAGGAACTCGGCTACGAGCTCTGCGACGGCGAGACTCCGGAAGGCGTACGGAAAGGGGAGCCCATCCCGATCCATGACCCGACCTTCACACCCTACACGGCCACAAATAGGTTGTGGAACGGCGAGGATGTCGATTACGTCGCCCAAGAGCAGCACGCCGAATCGCCCGGTGGCTAAGAGCCTATCCCAGTAGGTCTGGTCGGGGTCATTCGGACAGGTTCTTGGGCGGAAGTGCGATGATGGGGATGGCCGGCGCCAACCGCAATACGGTGTCGCCGCTTTCACCAAACCGTTCGTCGATCAGCTTCTTAATCCGATCCACGCACCATTGGCGCTCCGCCGTGCGATCGAGCGAAGCCAACCGATCGTACCAGTCGGCCATGATTTGGATTCGCATAAGTTGGGCCGCGCGCGCAGCGTCGTCGCGCCCGGTGTCGTCTGTGAGCCACTTGTGGCAGCGCTCCTCGATTTGCATTAGCAACCCCAGCGCAACTGCGGTCCCACCGCGATCAGCGATCAACCGGCAACGCAGTAACCGGGCAAAAAACGCGTAAGGCATGGATTGCGGCACTGGATCGGCAAGGGCCGGGTCGAGTCTGGACAGTGCCGGCGCTAGCTCGCTCTCGTAGCTTCGCAAGCACGCTTGCCAGAGGGTTGCGGCCTCAACAACCGCGCGACTGCTATCTTCGAGGAGCGGCGAAAGACGAGAGGCAGCCTGGCGCGCCTCGTGCGTCCCGTCGACACCTTCACCACGAAACAAGTAGGCCCGAAGCGCCATCGCAAAGGCCTGGAGCGTCTTGGTTCGGTGTGTCGACTCCTCCAACCAGCCGGCTGGCAGGTCCTCCCGATCGTGCATCGCCTGGAGTGTCGCGTTTGCTTGTTCGATCAGAGCCTCAGCGCGGTCAAGCGCGGCCCGAAGCTCACCTTCGCCCAAACCGTCCCGCTCACCGGGGATCTGCAGAATTCTTCTTGTACAGAGCGGTTCGAGGTGGTGGGCAAGGATCAGATTGACTGCAGCCAGGAGGGACTCCGTGCGTTTCGTCGGCTCGCCCACCTGGTCCGCCAGCGTGGCGAGTTCGGAAACGCGCTCGGAAATCGATCGCATGTAGGCGGCGTCATCGTCGAAACCGGGCATGGGTGCGGGGCGCACTCGAGGGAGCTTCGGAAGCGGCGACAACGCTGCCGGCGCCGTCGCGGTGTGGTCGGCTGTGTCCCCGGCCGTCGGTTGTGGGACATCCTGGGTTACACCTGCGCACATCGCCGTCGCGGCGAATGCCAACCTGACCACGTTGTTAAAGCAAAGCGTATGAAACACAAGCTACTCCTCAGGTTGCCGGTTTTCATGGAGTGTACCGGAGGTGTCGTTGATCGGAAACCGGTGCCCGATCTGAATCCGACTCGCCTGCCCCGATGGTTCGATGTAATTGTCGTACGGGTGCCTGAATCATGTTGTTCAGCGGGTTCCACCCGCTATCATAGCTTTGTCTGGCTAACAGGCCACTGTCCGGGCATGGTCGAATCCGCCTGAGGCGGATCTCCGAACCCGGGTGTGACGGACGTGCGTCAGAGCTGGCCAAGCATTGAGCCAAAGAGAGGGAACCGCAGCATGAAGATCATCCGTCGCCCGACCGTCTATCTCGTCGGTCGTCAGACGCTCGATGAAGCCGAGATCGCAAGGTTTCTGGAAGAGCATGATGTAAGCCATTGGAAGACCGACACGGACATCCCGGCCGAGGTGCTTCCCGAGGTGGCCGGGCGCCTTTGTTACATGAGCTTCGCCAAGCCGCGCCCCGGCGGAAATGAGGCCTACCTCAGTCACATCAAGGAGGTCGGTCACGGTAGTGTGCTTGAACACACGGTGTTCAACTTCATCATCACGGGCGTGTCGCGGTCGTTCACGCACGAGCTGGTCCGACACCGTGCGGGCTTCGGCTACTCACAGCTATCACAGCGTTTCGTCGATGAGTCGGTGGCTGACTTCGTGGAGCCCGATTGCATCGCCAATGACCCACAATTGCATGAGATCTGGCACTCCGCCGTCGAATCCGCGCAGAAAGCCTACGTCAAGCTCATCGAGGGATTGCAAGGCAAGTTCGCCTCGGTCGAGGATAAAACGCTCCGTCGCAAGCTCGCCAGGCAGGCCGCGCGCTCCGTCCTTCCCAATGCAACCGAAACAAAGATCTTCGTGACAGCCAACGCCCGCGCGTTGCGACATTTCATTGAGATGCGTTGCAGCGAGCATGCCGAGACCGAAATCCGCCAGGTAGCCGCGCAGATGCTGGAGATTCTACGCCAAGAAGCACCGAACATTTTCGGCGACTATGAATCTGTCGACCTGCCCGACGGCTCCCGCGCCGTCCGAACGCCGCACCCCAAAGTGTAGGGGCATTCCACCTGAGCCCGTCACCCGCAAGGGCCTTCGGATAGGACTACCGGGAACGGAATGCCCATCCCGGTGGTGTGGCCTGGCGGCGTATCCTCCCATACACCGGCGATTCTCTCGCTGCAGAACGGACAATCGGCCCCCTTCATGCGGTTCTCTTCCACGATGAACCCGCGACGGCGGATCAGCAGGCGCTCACACGAGGGGCAGTATGTGTTCTCGCGCTTGCCGACACCTCCGTGAACGTTGCCGGGGTAGACGTATCGAAGACCGGCTGTTTTGCCGATGTCGTAGGCTCTGATCAACGTGCTGACCGGCGTGCGCGGCGGGTCGGTCATCTTGTAGTCCGGGTGAAACGCGGTCACGTGCCACGGTATGTCAGGCGACACCCCCACCACGAAGTCGGCGATCTGTCTCAGCTCGTCGTCGCTGTCGTTGAAACCGGGCACGACCAGCGTGACAACCTCGATCCAGAAGTCCATCTTCTTGAGTAGCCGGATGGTGTCGAGCACGTTCTCCATCACCCCGCCGAGCTTGCGGTAGTTGCGATCGTTAAAGCACTTCAAGTCCACATTGCACAGGTCGACGTACGGCCGGATGAATTCGAGCACCTCCGGCGTGGCGTGGCCGTTGCTGACGAACCCGCAGCGAATGCCCTCGGCCTTGGCGAGCTTGAAGATTTTGACAGCCCAGTCCGCCGTGATCAGCGGCTCGTTATAGGTACTGACCATGACCGGCGCGGGATGCTTAACTGCAGCCGCCACCAATTGCTCGGGCTTGCAAAAGGTCGGTCTGGACACCGCCGCATCGTTTCGTAGCGTCTGGCTGGTCATCCAGTTTTGACAGAAGGGGCAATGCAGGCAGCACCCGAGCATCCCGAACGACAACGCGTCGCGAGCAGGGAGGGCGTGATAGAAAGGCTTCTTCTCAATGGGGTCGATCTGCACGCCGGCCACGTAGCCGGCTGGAACGCGCAGCTCGCCCTCTGCGTTAAACCGAACCCGGCACACGCCGCTGTGATCGGGTAGAATGGAACATCGGTGCCCACACGCCAGGCAACGAACCCGGCCCTCTTGCTCGCGTACTACTAATTGCGGCGCGGACGGCATGGTATTGTCATAGAGAAGCTCTTTCAGTCGGATCGACGCGGACATCGTCAATGAACTCCCAGGGGTGCGGATGATGGATGACCTACTCGATTATAGCGTCCGGGAACCTTGCAGGCACAGGCCACCCGGGCGAAAACGGATAATCATTCAAGCGAGCCACAGCCTTAGAGCGTGAAGCGTCGTTCGTGAAGCGTGAAGCGTCAGGGTCTGCGACAGTTTAGGTGGACGTGTTTTGGCGTGTAGGCAGTCCCGGAGGGATGGAAGAGAGTAGCCCAGGGCGCAAGCCCTGGGATGTGACGGCGCCTGTGAACGGAAAGCCCCGTAGGGGCGGCGGAGACGCTCACATTGTTGGAACCTGTCTTCCGCCCCTCCAGGGCTGGAATCAGGGAGGGGCACAACTTCTTCCAGGGGCTTACGCCCCTGGCTATTATCTGTCGCCCCTCCGGGGCTGGAAAACAATCTGCGGAAACTGTCACGGACCCGAAGCGTCATGCCCAAACGAGATACACTTCACGCGATACGCTTCACGAATAATCGCGAGTTACGGGCTTTTTGACTTTATTCTTCGGGATTTGAACCATGTCCGACCACCACCATACGCACGAAGACGAGCACAACCACGCAGCAGACGCTGACCGCGCGAAATCATCCGCCCTGGTCGTTGAGCTGCGTGAGCACCTCCCGTTCTCGGTATCGGCCGTGGCAATCGGATTGATCGTCGCCGGTACGATTTGTATTCTCACTCTTGGGGCACAGGGCGCGGCTGAGGCGCTCGTCGAAGACGAGCATGCGGGGCACGACCACACCGCCAACCCCGCCCAGCTTTTTTTCCATCTGTTCCACCCTGCGCACATGCTGTTCTCCGCGGCTGCCACCACGGCCATGTTCTTCCGATACGAGAGTGGAGTTTTCAAAGCCATCGTGATCGGGCTCATCGGTGCCATCGGTGTGTGCGGCGTAAGCGACATCGTGATGCCCCACCTGTCGCTCACGATCCTGGGCATCAAAACTCCATGGCACATCTGCGTCTATGAGCATCCCATGTTGGTGTTGCCGTTCGCGGGGGTTGGGGTGCTGTTGGGGCTTGCGGCTGCGGGGAGCGTTATCCGCAGCACGATCATCTCTCATTCACTGCATGTGCTCATGTCAACGATGGCGAGCATTTTCTATATGGTCAGGCCCTTGGGGATGATCGCCTGGATCGATGATCTCGGGAAAGTGTTTATCTTCGTCATCGTGGCCGTGATGGTACCCTGTTGCGTAAGCGACATCGTCTTCCCTTTGCTGTTGTCCAGGGCCGGGCGCGATAGGTACGGTCGGGAGCCGCACCCACACTGATCCGCCCCAGACCCCGCGTGTCCGTGGCAGCAAGGTAGGGTGGGTCATCGACCCACCTTTTGTTCTCCAGACACGAGCAAACGGCAATACAACAAGCAGGTGGGTCAATGACCCACCCTACGCGACTTTCATTCCGTGCTGTTGGTGGAGGGGGTCCGGCGCCCGCGCGCGACCCACCCATTTCCGCAAAGCGCTACGATGAACCAGATAAAAGCCGGAACCACGAAAGAGACGGTGGGATCATCCGAAACAAGGCTTTCCACGCGCGTCAGAATGTCTTTCGATAACGCACTCGGAGCGAACAGGGCGTAGGGCTTGTCAGCGGCGAACCCGTTGGCGGACAGTGTCAACGTCAGCCGCAACGCAATAAAAGCATGGATCAGCAGCAGTCCCCAAAGCAGGGCCCAGCCTCTCCGTGCCCAGAGGATCGGCGTTGCCAGTACCAGGGTGATCAACACAACCGTCGGGCCGTAGCCCACATAACGACTGCTCGTGCGCAGGTATCCGTAGGCACCCGGTGCTCTCTGGGACCGCAATTCCATGCCCGTATCGAAGGTTCCCGTGGCCTCGAGCTCGGGGGTGCCCGGCGCCAGGTCGCCGGGCTTGAGTGCCTTCAGGTCCAAGAAGCGTACGCCACCATCCGGCCAGAACCAAAAACGTGCGAATACGATGTTGCTGCCCGACCGAAACAGATAAGCGTAGCCGTGCTCGAGTCCAGGCCAGGGTGCCATCAGCACGGCATAGACAATCAGCACGGCCAGGAAAAACCGACCAAGCTGTCTAGGCGGCAACATTCGCTTGTACAACCCGTTGTCGCGATACCCGCGAAGCCCACATGGCCCAGAAAACAATCGCCAAGAATATGAACAACGCCTGCCAGACGTCCAAGTGCATCGTATCGAATGCCTGCGGATAATAGACCCGAACCAAAAACAAACTGACGACCCGTATGAGGTTGAGCAGCATGAGCACGATGGTGCCGATGGCCGCGGCCGAGAGCCTCGACAGCAAGGGGACGGGCGAGGCCAAAACGGCCGAGACGAAAAGTGCCGACGGTTCCACCGCGTCGCAGCCGCGCTCGACCTCGATGGACGGGCCTTTGGCCGATATGATTGCCTGGTCGTGGACGGTCACATCCTGCCCGAAAACGCGCAAGATCGCTCCCGAGACGGTCGTATTCAATCGCAGGTACGCGGGGAAGAACCCCTGCTTCATTGGCGGTGTGAGTGTCGCAAGGTAATACAACCCCATGCAAACCGCGAAGATCACCAAAAACCGTACGTCCGATCGGTTGGCTTGAAACCACGAGCGGACGGTCCCGTTCCCCGTCTTGCCTTTTCGCCGAAAAGGACGACCCCCTCCTTTACTGGCATCCGGAGATGAATCACGGGGCGGGAGCTTTTTGGATGATTGCCCGGTGGTCTTGCGTCGTTTGTCCACAGGAGACTCGCACGTGGGCTATTAGGAAACCATCGTCTGCCGACGGCGGCTCTCATAACCAGCGCAACGGAACATCCGTAGGCGCCTCAGGTAGACTAGAGTACCACGCTGCCTCCCCATTTGCACGGGGCATTACTGGTTTCACCGCCTGTGAGTTTAGCCGATAGTAACCAATAGTGTAGATCGTCTGGCGAATAATAGCCACGGTGCAGGGGTAAAAATAAGTGTGAATGCTTTCTAGCAGGGCAGCGGAAGAGGCCGATGGTCACTCCAGCCGACATCCTGACGCATTGGGCGATGCAACGCGACGTGACGTTACCCCTTGGCCCGTTGCGAAGGAGGCAACCTGGCGCCGCCCATCCAGTCGCACAGACCGTGAACCGCTGTACTCACGCTGTCCTCGGGGAGAACATCCAACGGCGTGGTTGTTCGGTCGGCGTTTGCCAACCTACGCTGCCGGACAAGGCGAACGGAAAGAAGACACAGCGTACGCGGCACCTGGCCAGCGTGGTTCGCACCTCTGTCCGGTAATGCCGGATCGGCACGGCTTTGGAGTCGGTGCGACCGTGGTACGACTCCAGACGTTGATGACGCTTGACTCGATAGCATATTGCAGATACAACAGCAGTGTCTTCAGTACCGGCGTGCAGGCTCCATTCCGGTCATGTGGTCGGGGCGTGGTTGCATGGGGAAAGTACTTCAACCAGATCGCGGTGACCTGTAGGGCTATCTACGTATGAGTGATAATCTTCCGCAACCTGATGGACCTGATGATCCTTCGCTGAACGAGGCAGCGCCTGGGGATCAGCCCGGTGGAGATGCGACACCACCGCCTGGGCACCAGACGGTTGCTTCCACGCTGGAGAATATCGAACTCGAAGTGGCCGAAGCAATGGCATCGATGAACCCCGCTGATCTCGCCGAGCTTTGCGGCGAGGTTCCTGTGCATGTTGCAGAGGACCCAGGGTCCAATGGTGAAACGGTATCCCGCGGCACCGAGTTGGACGGCGAAGCGGTTGCTCCCGGCACTGAGTTAACCGGCACGGTCGCCGGGGTCTCGGAAGACGAGGTGTTCCTCGAATTTGGCGTCAAGTCTCAGGGCATTGTGCCTCGCTCTCACTTCGGCAAGAAGGAAGCGGTCGACATTGGCCGTCGCGTCGACGTCGTGGTGGAGCGTTTCGACGCCGAGGCTGGTCTTCTGGTGGTTTACCGCCAAGGCGCGATTCAGCGGGCCACCTGGACCAACCTGGCCGTCGGGGGTATCGTCGAAGGCAAGGTCACAGGCGTGATCAAGGGCGGCCTCGAAGTGGACTTGAAGGGCATCCGCGCATTCATGCCCGCGTCGCAGGTGGACACCGCCGTGATGAAGGATATCTCGCTGCTTCTCAACGAGTCCGTTCGTTGCGAGGTGATCGAACTGGATCGGCGCAACAAGAATGTCGTGCTGAGCCGGCGGAAGGTCCTGGTCCGCCAGCAGGCGGAGGCGAGGGAGAAACTCAAGGCGGAGCTCGAGGTTGGTCAAACGCGGCGCGGCGTCGTTGGGAACATCACAAGTTTTGGGGCCTTCATCGACCTCGGTGGAATCGATGGCCTGGTGCACATCGGCGACCTGAGCTGGGGCACGGTGGACAAGGTCGCCGACGTGCTCTCGCCAGGCCAGGAGGTCGAGGTCAAGGTGCTCAAGATCGACTCCAAGCGAGATCGTATTTCGCTCGGAATCAAGCAGGCTAAGCCCGACCCCTGGGGCAACGTGCCGGAGCGGTATCCGGTTGGGACTACGCTAAAGGTCAGGGTCGTCCGGATTGCGGACTTCGGGGTGTTTGCGGAGCTGGAACCCGGTGTGGAGGGCCTGATCCCACTCAGCGAGATGGGT